>JAHLFB010000083.1 GCA_018884025.1 Candidatus Phocaeicola faecipullorum | reverse complement strand
TCATTCATGCAATACTTTTACACACTTTTTTTTCAAAAAAATTACATATCTATACACAAACGGCTGAATATCAACTGATAATATAACTATATTTTTTTATACCATATTACAAGGATATGTATTAATTCCATTTTATATACATTATATTATATATTAAGCAAAAAAACGCCTAGGCGTTTTAATCAAAACGACGAAGAGTTTAAAACTAAACAACGAAACGTTTTATGAAAAAGCTTTAACCATGATCCAAGCCACAAAAAATAATTATGAAATTCTATTCCTTATGAACGCATCTATAGATTGCAAAACTACAGAAAACAAAATCAACAGTAACCCTATATAAAAGCTGCGATTCAAAAAATGTCCCTCGTCAAACAAAATCATAGCTAATATAATACTGTAAATGGGTTCAAGATTATAACTTAAATTAACCGTAAAAGCCGATATAACCTTCAATACTTGAATCTGTAAAATATACAAACACACCGTACATACAGATGCCAATGCCAACAAGTAACACAAATCTGTAGTACCAGGTATTACAAAATCAGTATTGAAATAATAACTATATAGTGGTATTAAGATTGTTAACCCTATAAATCCTCCACCCATTTCATATAACAACATCGTTCCTGATGAGTAATTAACAGATACCTTTTTATTTATAATAGTAAACATTGAAGCTAAAGCTGATGATATTATACCCAATATGACACCGGTTCTGTATCTGGTATCAAAATGAAATATCAAAACAATTCCTGCCACAGCAATCAGACTGAAGGCTATTTCTTTACAAGAAATGCGCCTTCTATTTATCATCGGTTCAAAAATTGCAGTAAAAAAACTCATCAACGACAGACATACCACCCCGATAGAAACATTCGAGAACTTGATACTTGCATAAAAGAAAACCCAATGCAAAGCCAATAATGTCCCTACTAATCCTATCTTAAGAATATCTTTTCGACTAACTTTCTTAAAGCTACCAAATATTCTGAGCACTACATAAAATAACATTACAGCAAATAATAACCGATACCATACCAACATAAACTCGTTCAATGTTATCAATTTTCCGAATACTCCTGTGCCTCCAGCCAACAACACAGACAAATGGAGTTTTACAAATGCCTCTTTCATATATTTATAAAGTTCAAAACTTAATTCAAAATCAGATATAAAATTATACAAATTAGCGCAAAAAATCGGAAAGGGCAATAAACATTTTAATGAAACAAGAGTTCTGCCTTTTCAAAAGACTGATATACAAGATTGTACAATAGAATAAAGAATATAAAAAATAACATGTATGTTTATAATAATATCTTACTGACTTTGTAAAAAATTTGAAGGGTAATGAATAATCATTCTGTTGCGAATAGTGGATAAACAGCTCATTTGAATTAACTTTGCACCACAATTTGATTTCGCAAAAAGATGAGACTTGACAAAAACATTATCTGGATTGGAAATAAAACGGAACAGCTGCCTATATTATGGTATCTGCTGAAATGGACTGTAATAGGGGCAGTTGCCGGCGCACTGATTGGCTCGGCATCGGCATTACTGCTGGCATCACTAAACTGGGCTACAGACTATCGTGAAAATAACCTTTGGATAATAGCACTTCTTCCGTTGGGAGGTTTGGCTATAGGACTGATGTATCATTATCTGGCAGGTACAGCGGCCAAAGGTAATAATTTTCTGATAGAGGAAATACGTTCTTCAAGAAACATCATCCCGTTCAAGATGGCTCCGTTGGTTTATATAGGTACGGTGCTGACACATCTGTTCGGAGGTTCTGCCGGACGTGAAGGTACAGGTGTGCAAATGGGAGGAGCGATAGCCGATTTTATGTCCCGTCTGTTCAAAATGCACCCTTACGACAGGAAGATTATGATTCAGATAGGTATAGGTGCGGGATTTGCATCTATCTTCGGAACTCCGCTTGCAGGTGCTGTTTTCGCTCTTGAGGTCATCATAGTGGGAAGACTGAGATACGACGCCATACTTCCTGTTTTCCTTTCGGCTTTCTTTGCCAACCTGACCTGCCACGCATGGGGAATAGCCCACACTCATTACTGCATAAGTCAGACTCCGGACATAAACATACAGACATTGCTGTTGGTTCTTGCGGCAAGTATTCTTTTCGGAATTGCTGCAATGACTTTCTCACGGTTCATTGAGATTTGGGGAGGTCTGGCAAAAAATATATATCATACCCTCCTTTGCGTCCTTTCATAGGAGGTATTTTCATCGCACTGAGTGTTTATCTGTTGGGAACAACCAAATATATCGGTCTTGGTGTTCCTACCATAGTAGCGTCATTCAGCGAGGTACAGATGTGGTATGACTTTCTGCTGAAAATCCTCCTTACTACATTTACTATCGGAGTAGGATTCAAAGGCGGTGAGGTCACTCCCCTATTCTTCGTTGGTGCGACATTGGGAAGCGCATTGTCTGCAATACTGCCACTGCACGTATCATTCCTTGCCGGAATAGGTTTCGTGGCCGTTTTTGCCGGAGCAACCAACACTCCTATTGCCTGTACACTTATGGGAATAGAGCTGTTCGGAGCAGATGTAGCTGTATATATAGGAATAGCCTGTGTAACGGCATACATGTTTTCCGGGCATACAGGTATATACACCTCACAGGTTATCGGAAGTCCCAAACATATTGTATTCTGGAAAAAGAAAAAAGGAAAGATGCTGGACTAAGATGTTTTTTCATAGTGAATGCTTGATTTTTATCAACAAAGTCTTTAATTTTGAGGATATAAGCAACAAAAGTATCACTTCTGTTGTTTTTAGGATTAAAGATAAAGACATTCTTGGTTTATGAAAAAACAAATTCTTACGATGTGCCTTGCAACTGCAATGATTGCAGCAGGCACGAACAATGCAAATGCCTGCACAGGCATAACTCTGACAGCAAAAGACAGCACTAAAATCCTTGCGAGAACCATCGAATGGGGAGGAAGCGACCTCAACAGCCAGTACGTTATAGTTCCAAGGGGATATACTGCACAATCATACGTTCCGGGAGGTATTGACGGAATGAGATTTACCGCAAAATACGGGTATGTGGGATTGGCTGTGGAGCAAAAGGAGTTTATAGCCGAAGGACTTAACGAGAAAGGGTTGTCAGCCGGACTGTTCTACTTCCCTAAATATGGCAAGTATGAAGATTATAATGCGGCAAACAAGGAAGAGAGCATTGCCGACCTGCAATTGGTTTCTTGGATTCTCGGAGAATGTGCCACTGTGAAAGATGTGAAAGATGCAATAAGCAAGATTCACGTTATTGCAATAGATCCGAGAGCCTCAACTGTGCACTGGAGGTTTGCGGATACTACAGGAAGACAAATTGTTCTGGAAATTATAGACGGCAAGCCAGTTTTCTATGAAAACGAGTTGGGAGTATTGACTAATTCGCCAGACTTCAAATGGCAGATGACAAATCTGAACAATTATGTAAATCTCTTCCCTGGTTCTGCTCCTTCTCAGAAACTTGGCGAAACAGAGCTTTCACAGTTCGGAGCCGGTAGCGGATTTCTTGGTATTCCGGGTGATGTAACTCCTCCGTCACGATTTGTAAAAGCAGCATTCTATCAGGCTACAGCACCTGTACAGGAAACATCTGAAGAAACCGTACTGCAAGGATTTCAGATTCTTAACAATTTTGATATTCCCGTAGGCATAGAATTCGCACGCGGACAGGTTCCGGTAAATATACCAAGTGCCACACAATGGACTTCGGCCACAGACATGAACAATCTGAAGATTTACTTCCGAACGATGTACAACAGTGCCATAAGAAGCATAGACCTGAAGGATATAGATTTCAGCAAAGTGAAATACCGTGCCGTACCGATGGATACCCAGAAACAGCAGCCGGTGTTCAATATCAAAGTGAAATAAATAAAAAGCGAATTACCTCTTTCGGGGTAATCCGCTTTTTATTTATACTGTAAAATTGTTTATCAGAACAATTTAGAAGGATATTCACCAGCATCAACCAATGCCTGAATCTTGTCAACTACACTCTGACGGTCAGCAGCATAAGTTACACCGAACCATTTAGAAGTAGTGTCAAGAACCTTAACATTAGCAGTCTTTTCATTGATAAGCTTGTTTACCATCAATGGAATGAAGTATTCTGCTTTCAGGTTATCTTTGTTTGCGTCAAGGAATTCAGTGAAATAGTCTTCTGAATATTTGAAATAGTCAGGAGTGAAGCCCCACATGTTCATAGAAACAGGAGTATTATCTTCTACACCTACCCATTCACCATTTTCATCCTTATAGCTTACAACGCCATTTATACGCATTATTTCAGTACGTTCTACTACTGTAGTAAGATTGCCTTCTTCGTTGGCAGAGCAGATACCACGTGCTACAGAACCACTTTCAGATAGAGTGTTACCAATACGGAAACCTACCATGCAATAGTCGTTCTTTGAACCTTCTGGAAGTTCTGAAAGATATTTGCCAAGAACGGCGAAACTGTCTCTTCCATAGAAGTCGTCAGCATTGATTACTGCAAATGGTTCCTTAATAACATCCTTACCCATAAGAACAGCATGGTTAGTACCCCATGGTTTTACACGGCCTTCAGGACATGTATATCCTGCCGGAAGATTATCCAAAGCCTGGAATACTACTTCTACCGGGTTATGGTTTTCATATTTACTAAGAACGATTTTACGGAAATCATCTTCAAAATCTTTACGGATTACGAATACTATCTTACCGAATCCGCCACGGATAGCATCGAAGATAGAATAATCCATGATTGTTTCTCCACTAGGACCAAGTCCGTCAAGTTGCTTAAGGCCACCGTAACGGCTACCCATACCAGCCGCCAATACAAATAATGTTGGTTTCATAAGTTATATAAGTTATATTTAAAAGTAAGTTATTGCAAAGATAAAGATTTATTATTAATCATATACTTCCTGAACAAATTATATTCAATTATAGTTATTTTTTTTGTATATTCGCAATCATAAAGAAACACAGACATGAAGAAAATTTTAAAATGGTGCGGGATTATAATATCTATTCCTTTCGCCTTATTTATAATAATATCAATTTTAATATATATCCCCCCTGTGCAGGATTTCATAGTAAAGAAAGCTGCTTCAATGGCTTCCACTGCTACCGGTATGGATATAAACGTCGGCAGAATATCGCTATCTTTCCCCCTTAATCTGAATATACACAATGTTTCAGCAGTACAGGAAAAAGACACTCTGCTGAATGCGGGAAAAATAACTTTAAAGGTTCAGATGAAGCCATTGTTCAGGAAACAGGTGGAAATAGATGCCTTCAGACTGGAGAAAATTAGTCTGAACACCATGAACATGATAGAAGGACTGGCTCTTAAAGGCGAACTTGGAGAGTTATATCTTGAATCACACGGGGTTGCATTATCTCCTGAAACCGCTACTATAAACTCATTTATTCTTAAAGATACGCATATGGACATATGTATAGCGGACACGGCTGCAGCAGACACTACTGCCAGCGAACCGTTATACTGGCAGTTTATGCTACAAAAGGCTAATCTGGAAAATGTAGCAATAAACCTCAGTATGCCTCTTGACAGTATGAATATGGGAGTAAATATAGGTTCAGCCACACTTATGGAAGGTCTTGTTGATTTACGGAAAGAGGCATATTCTATACACAAGTTCAGAATAAACAACTCGTCAGCCAGCTATGTATCAGGAAACGAAAAACCGGCGGAAGGGTTTGATCCGTCATACATCGCCATAGCCGGACTGAATATTGGTCTGGACTCTATATATTATTGCGGAAATGAAATAAAGGCAGAAATAAAGGAGCTCAGAATGAAAGAACGCTCCGGACTGGAAATAATATCTGCCGAAGGAAAAATAATGGCCAATGACGAGAGAATAGGTATATCCGGACTGGAACTGAAAACCACCGATTCATATTTTTCAGTACAGGCCGGCGCAGAATGGAACATCTCACAATTGACAAATCGGCAAAGCCAAATAAACAATGATGGCAGCATCTCGGCCAGAATAATGGCTGATATCGGTAAGAACGATTTGTTCCGCTTTTTGACCGGTATGCCTGAAGACTTCAGAAAAGACTTTCCGGCAGAACCTGTACAGATACGTGCAGGCGTGGACGGTAGTTTGAACAGAATGAGAATAACAGGAGTCAGCGCAGAGATAGCTGAACATATCAGACTGACGGCAGAAGGATATCTGAACGATGTGACTGACAGTACAAAGATGGCGGCACATCTTGATATGGATGGAATTTTCCCGGACATGAAGTTTACACAGTCGCTGATGGGGGCGGCGGTAGTACCTGCAGACATGACCATAAAGGGCAGTGCGGACATGAGGAACGACAGTCTGATGGCGGCATTGGCTCTCTCGCAGGGTGAGGGACAGGCTGAGATAAACGCCGGATTTATACCTAATTCAGAATCATTCTTTGCCGAAATGGAGTTAAAGGAACTGAATATACATAACTTCTTACCAAGCGATTCACTGTTTAGGGTAACGGCATCGCTTTCGGCAGAAGGAAAAGGGTTTGACATATTCTCACCGGACACAAGGATGAATATAAAGGCAGGAGTTTCCAATTTTGAATATGCCAGATATTCTTTCTCAGGAATAGATATGAAAGCCGGACTTGCCGACGGCAAAACAAATGTAGCCTTCAATATCAATGACAACATGATGGAAATAGGCTCAATACTTGACGCGGATATTTCAAGCAACAATATAATGGCCAAAATGCGTACAGACATCAAACGTCTGGATTTGCATAGTCTGGGACTTGTGGCACAACCATTGAAAATAGCGCAAGATATAGACATTGATGCACGTACAGATATGAAAAACAGACATCAGGCTAAGGTCTCAATAAATAACATCAGACTTACCACAGAAAAAAGCTCTTTCAAAACAAAAGATTTGAACTTCGGGGTAAGCATGACGGAAGATTCTTTGCGTACTTACATCAATTCCGGTGATATGACAATGCTCCTCAGGACTACAGGAGGCATAGATAAGGTGACTGATAAACTGACAAAAATCTCCACTCTTGCTGCCAAGCAGTGGGAAAGCAGGACATTAAACCTTGACACTCTGCGTGCTTTGCTGCCTGAAACATCATTCAGACTGTTTGCGGGCGATGACAACCCGTTTGTGAATACTCTTGAGATGAGTGGAATAGGTTTTAGTAAACTTTATGCCTCACTTAATACTTCCTCAGCAAACGGAATAAACAGTTCAGCTTATCTGTACGGTCTGCACACTGACAGTCTGCGTCTGGATACAATTACGTTCCGCGCTATACAGGACACGACAGGAATAATCCTTACAGGCGGAGTAAAAGCTAACCACACGAAGCAACAGGAAGCTTTCGGCATATCACTGGACGGAGGTATTTTCAACGGTAACGCACGAATGATGGTGAAATACGACAATGCCCAGAACCAGACCGGGGCACTGATAGGAATGGAAGCTGTATTACGTGACAAAGGTATAAGCCTGCATATGTTGCCTGAAAATCCTATTCTGGTTTACAGGAAATTTCAGTTGAACAAGGATAATTATATATTCCTGAGTGACAAAGGCAGGATACATGCCGACATGAAACTGTACGATGAAAAAGGAACGGGGCTGCAGATATATTCAGTTCCGGATTCTACGTTGCTGCAGGATATAACGGTAAGTGTAAACCGTATTGATATAGGTGAGTTCAAACGTATAATCCCTTATATGCCGCCTATAGAAGGAGTTATTAACGCCGAGGCTCATTATGTGCAGCAAAAAGAAAACATGTTCATGACTGCACTCGAAACCGACATCAACAGATTGGCTTATTCCGGTAAGCCGCTTGGAAACTGGACTATGAGCGGAGTTTATCTACCGATGGAGAACAGCGGACATCATGTGGATGGATATATAACCAGAAACGGCAACACATTGGCTGAGATAAACGGTCAGTATAGGTCTGCAGCTTCAGACGAAGAAAAAGACAAAATAAACGCCCATATGTCCTTAATGCGTTTCCCTCTAGAATTAGCAGGAGCTTTTGTCCCGGAAGAAATGGCACGACTGAAAGGATATGCCGGAGGAGAGATTTCAGTAAATGGTTCGTCTGATACTCCGATTATAAACGGACAGCTTACTACGGACAGCGTAAACGTATTCATCCCGATGACTTCCATGAATCTAAGGTTTGAAAATAAACCGATAACCATAACAAACAACAAACTGGTATTTAATAAATACAGCATATTCTCACGAGGCAAAAACCCTTATGTGATAGACGGAAGCATCGACTTTGCGGACATGAGTAACATGTATATGGACCTGAAAATGACAGCCCGTAATTTTGAGGTTTTCAACGGAAAGAAAAACCGTACATCATTAGTGTACGGAAAGATGTATATCGACCTGAACACCACAATAAAAGGAACTCCGGATGCTATATCCGTGAGGGGTAATGCCAATATTCTTGGCAGCAGCGACTTTACTTATATCCTGCGCGAATCACCTTTGTCAGTAGAGGACAGGCTGGCTGAGACTGTAACCTTTGTAAACTTTGCGGATACAGCCGCAGCTCAAAGGAAACCGTTACAGGAGATGAGACCTGGAGGAATAGACATGCTAGTAAATCTGCATATAGACCAGGCTGTACAGTGTAAAGTGGACATAAACGAAAGCGGAACGAACTATATGCAGGTGGAAGGTGGAGGTGACCTTGCTTTCCAATATACCCCTGACGGAAACATGCTGCTTAACGGACGCTACTCACTGATGAGTGGAGAAATGAAATACGAAATGCCTGTAATACCGCTGAAGACATTTAAAATCAGAGAAGGAAGCTATATTGAATGGACCGGTAATGTAATGGATCCTAAACTGAATATTCAAGCATACGAAAGGACCAGAGCTTCAGTAACGCAGGAAGGACAGACGGCCAGAATGGTAAGCTTCGATGTGGGAGTAAGTATTACAAACCGTTTGAACGACCTTGGATTTGAATTTACCATAGACGCACCTGAAGACGGTTCTATGCAAAATGAACTTGCGGCAATGTCAGCTTCACAGAAGAACAAGGCGGCAGTAACTATGCTTGTTACAGGTATGTATATTTCAGATAATTCCACTGCAAAGCTGGATGCCAACAGCGCACTGAACTCATACCTGCAGGGACAAATCAACAACATTGCCGGTAATGCACTTAAAACAATAGATTTGAGTGTCGGAATGGAAACGACAAACGCCACTGAAACCGGAGATACACGCACCGACTACAATTTCCAGTTTGCAAAACGGTTCTGGAACAACCGTGTACGTGTAGTAATCGGTGGAAAAATCTCTACCGGAAATGCAGCAGTAAGAGATGAGTCATTTATAGACAATATATCACTGGAATACAGGCTTGACAACAGCGGTACCAGATACATAAAACTCTTCCACGACAAGAAATACGCCAATGTACTGGAAGGTGAAGTTACTGAAACCGGAGCAGGTATTGTTCTGAAAAAGAAGGTAAGCCGTATAAAGGATTTGTTTATATTCCAAAGGAAGAAGAAAAAGGTTAATGACACAGAAGAAAAAGTAAATGAAAATGAAAATAAATAACATACTTGGATTATTGGTTGTCGTGACCGTAATTGCCGGATGTTCCACCACAAAGAATCTGCCTGAAGGTGAAACCTTATACACGGGTATAAAGGACATACACGTGAACGAAAAAGACATAAGCGAAAATGGAGAGAAAACACTGGAAGAAGTAACGGCTGCTGTTAGCGTAGCCCCTAACAATTCTTTCCTTGGAAGTGCGAAACATCGTATTCCCATCCCCTTCGGACTGTGGGTTTACAACAGTTTCCAGAAATATGAAAAGGGACTGGGAAGATGGATATTCCGTAAACTGGCCGCAAAGCCGGTAACTGTCTCTTCCGTCAACCCGGATACACGTGTAAAAATTGCATCTAATCTGCTGAAAGACTATGGATACTTCGACGGGAATGTGACATATACAGTCGATAGCACACGTAATCCCAGGGCTGTAAAATTGAGTTATCAGATTAACATGGGAAAGCCTTATCTTATAGATACAGTATTGTATGAAGGTTTTCCGGGACGCGCAGACTCTTTAATCAGAAAACATTTTGATGAAAGACTCATACACAGTAATGAGAACTTTGACGTAACACGTCTCAATGAGGAACGGGAAAGACTTGTAACTATGTTTAAAAACAATGGATATTATTTTTTCAGAAGCGAATATATTACTTTCCTTGCCGATACGCTAATGCGTCCTGGATATGTTAATCTGAAAATTGTTCCGGGTAACAACATTCCAAAAGAGGCTAAAACAAAATACATAATAGGTAAAACTGAAGTCAACCTGATTGGTTACAACGGAGAACAGCCGGACGACTCTATCTGCACAAGGGATTTTACTGTACATTACTTCGGAGAGAAACCGGAATTAAGATATGGAGTATTAAGAAGACGATTCTTATACCGAAGCGGAGAGACATACTCACAACTAAGACAGAACTATACGCAGGAAGCACTCGCCAGGCTAGGTGTATTCAAGTTCAACGAATTTCAGTACACTCCACGTAACGGTTCGGACACTCTTGATATAAAGGTAAACTCCATGTTCGACCTTCCTTATGACAGCGAACTGGAATTCAACCTTACAACAAAGGATACAAAACAGACAGGACCAGGTGCCAAATTCAATCTTTCAAGAAAGAATTTCATGCGTATGGGAGCTTCGCTAAATCTTGAATTAAAAGGTTCGTATGAATGGCAGACTAGTTCTACTGTTGACGGACGCAGTTCCGTAATGAACTCGTACGAACTGGGAGCTGCATTGTCATTGGAGTTTCCACGCCTTATACTTCCGTGGATAAAAAACAGAGTAGATCCGTTCCGCTTCCCGTCGAACACTAATTTCAAGGTGTATGCAGAACAGATAAACAGAGCACGTTATTTCAAGATGCTTTCATTCGGTGGAACAGTATCATACAGTTTCCAGCCCAAGAGAAGCATGAAACATTCTGTTACACCGTTAAATCTGGCATTCAATACGCTTCAAAACAGTACAGAAGAATTTAACCAGATAGCCGCACAGAATCCTATGTTATTCTACAGTCTGAGCGACCAGTTTATCCCATCGCAGTCATATACATTAACATACGATAATTCGTACCGTAAACGCAGGAACAGACTCTGGTGGGAAAACTCAATTACAAGCGCAGGTAATGTCACCTCATTAATCTATGCGGCTTTCGGACAAAAATTCAGTAAAAAAGATAAAAAGCTGTTGGGAACTCCATTCGCACAGTTTCTGAAATATTCATCAGAAGTACGAAATACAATATGGTTTAACGATATGCACCAGCTGGCTTTCAGAGCCATGGGTGGAATAATATGGGCTTATGGTAACAAGACAATCGCGCCATATACTGAACAGTTCTACGTAGGAGGTGCAAACAGCATACGTGCCTTTACTATACGTTCAATAGGTCCAGGACGTTATCGTCCTTCTGAAGACAACACATATTCTTATGTTGACCAGACGGGTGATATAAAACTTGAGGCAAATATGGAGTATCGTTTCAGATTATTCTC
Source organism: Candidatus Phocaeicola faecipullorum (assembly GCA_018884025.1). Lineage (GTDB taxonomy): Bacteria > Bacteroidota > Bacteroidia > Bacteroidales > Bacteroidaceae > Phocaeicola > Phocaeicola faecipullorum. Next base: position 22,557 of record JAHLFB010000083.1, on the reverse strand, counting down.
TAACTTTGCAGGCGGAAGCTTGAACGGCGCTATATTCCTTGATGCCGGTAACGTCTGGCTGCTCAGGGAAGACCCTGCACGCCCAGGCGCAGAATTTACATTTAATCGTTTCTTCGACAGTATAGCTCTGGGAACAGGAGCCGGAATACGATATGATTTGGATTTTCTCGTACTGCGTTTAGATTTGGGTATAGCATTGCATGTTCCATACGACACCGGAAAACAAGGATATTACAATATTCCACGATTTAAAGACGGTATGGGATTGCATTTCGCCATTGGATATCCGTTTTGATTAATTAGTAATTAGATTTTAAGAATTAATATTTGACTTTCGTATGAAAACCTCGTCAACTAAAAAATTAATTATCACCATAATAGCAGCTGTCTGCATGATAGCTTGCACAGGAAACAGCAAATCAGAAAAAATGACAAATAATATGGAAAAAGGAAACGAAACTTTGGTACGCCTGGAAACTACAATGGGCAACATTACCGTAAAATTGTATGATGAGACTCCTAAACACAAAGAGAATTTTATAAAACTGGTAAAAGAAGGAGCTTATGACAGCACTCTCTTTCACCGCGTTATAAAAAACTTCATGATACAGGCCGGAGATCCATTAAGTAAAAACGCTACTGATACAACTACACTGGGCAGCGGAGATGTAGGCTATACAATTCCGGCAGAATTCAATCCTAAATATTTCCATAAAAAAGGGGCACTGGCTGCTGCACGTCAGGGAGATGAAGTAAACCCGGAGAAAGAATCTTCAGGATGTCAGTTCTATATCGTAACAGGAAGAAAATTCAGCGAGGCACAGATGATAAACATGGAAAACCATATGAACGAAGCAAGACTTGAGGATGTATTCAATAATCTTGCTCGCAAACATATGAAAGAGATTTATAAAATGCGTAAAGCCGGTGATACAGAAGGGTTACTGGAACTACAGGATTCACTGGAAACACAAGCTAGAGCTATTGTTGAAAAAGAACCGGCACTGAAATATACCAAAGAACAAAAACAAGCATACACAACAATAGGCGGAGCACCTCATCTGGATGGAGCTTACACTGTATTTGGCGAAGTAACAGACGGTATGGATGTAGTAGAAAAAATAGAACAAGTGGGAACAAACCGAGCAGACCGTCCGAAAATAGATATTCGTATTCTGAAAGCTGAAGTAATTTAACTTACACTTTCAATTCAAACTTTTAACAATTACATTGGTCTAAAAACGAGCATATACCATGATAAACGTAAACCGTCATGTTCTCGACAACGGCCTACGCATAGTACATAGTGAAGACACGTCCACACAGATGATAGCTCTCAACTTACTGTACGATGTAGGCGCAAGAGATGAACATCCGGAACACACCGGATTTGCCCATCTGTTTGAACATCTTATGTTCGGCGGCTCTGTAAACATTCCTGACTATGACACTCCTGTACAGAAGGCAGGCGGCGAGAACAACGCATGGACGAACAATGACATGACAAACTACTATATAACTCTTCCATGCAAAAATGCCGAGATAGGTTTCTGGCTGGAAAGTGACAGGATGCTATCTCTTGACTTTAACGAAAAAAGTCTTGAGGTACAAAAAAATGTCGTGACAGAAGAGTTCAAACAAAGAAACCTAAACCAACCATATGGAGATGTATCTCATATAATAAGAGATATGGCATATAAAACCCATCCATACCGTTGGCCCACAATAGGAAAAGACATAAATCATATTTCAAACGCCACACTGAACGAGGTAAAGGAATTTTTCTACAGTTATTACGCTCCAAACAATGCGATACTGGCGGTTAGTGGCAACATAACGTTTCAGGAAACGATGCGTCTGGCAGAGAAATGGTTCGGGAATATACCGTCACGCGAAATAAAGGCAAGGGAACTGCCGGAAGAAATTCCCCAGACAGAGGAACGGCGTCTCACCGTATTGCGCAATGTTCCTGTAGATACGTTATATATGGCATTTCATATATGTAAGCGTAAGGACAAAGAATATTATACTTTCGATGTCATATCAGATATATTGTGCAACGGACGTTCTTCACGTCTGGTACAGAAATTAGTACAGGAAAAGAAAATATTCAGTTCGATAGACGCCTATATTTCCGGAAGCATAGACAACGGACTTTTCCATATCGCAGGAAAACCATGTGAAGGAATAAGTCTGGAGGAAGCAGAGGAATCCATATGGAAAGAACTGGAAAGATTGAAAAAAGAAGAAATCGACGCACAAGAACTGGAAAAAGTAAAAAACAGGTACGAAAGCGAACAGATATTCAGTAACATAAATTATCTAACAGTAGCGACAAACCTGGCTTATTTTGAACTAATAGGTAAAGCTGAAGATATAAACTCTGAAGTTGAAAAATATCGTTCTGTAAGCCCGGAACAGATAGCCAAGGCTGCCGAAAAATGCTTCGTCCCACAAAACTGCAGTATCTTATATTATAAAAAAGCATCAAGCGAAAAAGAATGAAACAACACTACCGTACACTATTATCTTTAGGCATTCCTATAGTAATAGGCCAGATAGGAGTCATCATACTTGGATTTGCCGACACACTGATGATAGGGCATCACAGCACAACAGAACTAGCCGCTGCCAGCTTTGTGAACAATATGTTCAATCTGGCCATAATATTCAGTACAGGATTTTCATACGGACTCACGCCTATCGTAGGCAGTCTGTTTGGACGTGGTCAACGCTCAGAAGTGGGATGCGCGCTGAAAAACAGTCTAGCAGCCAACAGTCTGTTGGCAATACTGGTATGTGGAGCTATGGCAGGAGTTTATGCAAGTATTCCGCATATGGGACAACCGGAAGAATTAATTCCGTATATACAACCATACTTTCTCATTCTTCTGGCTTCTATTCCATTTGTACTGTGGTTCAACGGTTTCAAACAATTCGCCGACGGAATAACAGATACTAAGATACCAATGTGGATTTTACTGTGTGGCAACGTTCTTAATATCATAGGCAATTATGTCCTGATATACGGAAAAATGGGATTTCCGGAACTTGGACTTTCAGGTGCCGGTATATCAACACTTTTCTCCAGAATACTGATGGTAATCGCCTTTATCGTTCTGTTTTTCATGACCGACAGATATAAAGAATACAGACAAGGTTTCAACCGTGGTAAAGTCAATAAGGCAGAGTTTGTACAACTCAATAAACTAGGATGGCCTATAGCCGGACAGATGGGAATGGAAACAGCTTCATTCAGTCTCAGTGCGATAATGATAGGTTGGCTAGGAAGTATGGAACTTGCATCCTACCAGATAATGATGGCTGTATCACAGGTCTGTTTCATGATGTATTATGGTATGGGAGCAGCTGTATCGGTAAGAATAAGCAATTTTCATGGACAAGGCGACATGGAAAATGTCCGACGTACAGCACGATACGGTTTCCATATAATACTCGTAATGTTACTCATGACCGGTATTCCTATTTTCCTGCTAAGAAATCATATCGGAGGATGGTTTACGGACAATGACACAGTCAGTGCAATGGTGGCAAGCGTCATATACCCTTTTCTGTTTTATCAATTCGGTGATGCCCTGCAAATAAACTTTGCTAACTCACTGCGTGGTATAGCAGACGTGAAACCGATGTTGCTTTATGCTTTTATAGCCTATTTTGTAATATCACTCCCGGCTGGTTATATCTTCGGTTTTGTACTTGACGGAGGATTAACAGGTGTATGGATGGCTTTCCCTTTCGGATTGACTAGCGCAGGAGTTATGTACTGGCTCCGCTTCAGAAAAAAGACCAGACCTTTTCATTCGAAAAATTAACAAACAGACAAACTCTGAGCATGCTAACAGATAAATTTATATTGAGTTATTAATTATTAATTCCTAATTCCACCATGTTTTCTACCAAGACCAAACTGGCATTCGGATACATTATCCTGATTATACTACTCTTAGGAGCAATCAGTTATGTTTACAAACAAATGACACTGTTAACTCAACCTACGGGATTGGAAGAAAGCATCTACAACAGGCGTAAAACCACACACAATATAATAAGCCAGTTATATGAGACAGAGGTTATAGGACAAGCTCTGCGCACAGGCAGTTCAAACGAGCTATGGCTCTACAATAGAGCTATGAAGAAAGTACATCTGTCACTTGACACTTTACGCAGCCAACTGACAGACAGTACACAGCAAGCACGTATTGATACCGTAAACATGCTTCTTCGTGATAAAGAGAGAAACATGTTGGCAGTATTGGAAGCTATGCGTACTACACCGACCGATATTATATATCGCAAACAGTTGGACAGTTTACTTCATGAACACGATTCATTGATTAGCGAGAGCCATGTTCGCCGACGCGTGGTTACCCATCACAATACATATACAATAAAGCACGAGCCCAAAAGTTTTTTCAGACGTCTGGCTGATGTCTTTTCACCGGGAAAGGCAGATTCTACAGAGGTAAGCAACGTAATAGAAGAAGTATATACAGATACCATAGATCAGGTCTTCAGTCCGATAGATACAATAGCATCAATGTTGTCCGGCATACAGGATAAAGTATTCCAAACCAGACAAGACGAACTACGTACATTAAGTTACAGAATAAACAGATTAAAGATTGCAGGCAGTCATCTCAGTCAAAGAGTAAACCAACTACTTGAAAGTATAGAAACTGAAGAACAGGCCGCCATGGCAGCCCGTATGTATCATGAACAATTCATCAGACGTAATGCCGCACTCGCAATGGCAGGAATTTCTGTTGCCGGAATAATACTGGTACTGGTATTTTTCACTATAATATGGCGTGATTTGACACGCAGCAACCACTATCGTAATGAGCTTGAAAAAGCCCGCGACTATGCTGAAGACCTGTTACGCGCCAGAGAAAAGCTCATGCTTACTATTACACATGACATAAAAGCTCCGGCAGGCTCAATAATAGGATATACAGATCTGCTGGAAAGGCTTATAACCGATAAAAGGCAGATGTTCTACCTTTCCAATATGAAAAGTTCTGCCCACCATCTTCTTGATCTGGTAACTTCATTACTCGACTATCACCGTCTTGAGGCCGGGAAAATGGACCTTAATCCAATAGCGTTCCGTCCGAATAGGCTATTAGACGAAATCTATAACAGTTTTCTACCGCTTGCCGACCAGAAAAATCTCGAACTGGACTATTCCAGCGAATTATCACCTGAACTAACACTTGAGGGAGATCCGTTCCGCATCAGACAAATAGTAGAGAACCTGTTATCAAATGCTTTAAAATTCACAAATGAAGGAAATATAACTCTCAAGGCTTCATATATAGGAAATATGTTCACATTCAGTGTTACAGACACCGGATGCGGTATGACTGAAGCAGAACAAGAAAAAATATTCACAGAATTTACACGACTGCCAGGTGCACAAGGCCGTGAAGGATTTGGTTTGGGACTTTCAATAACACGAAAACTAACGGAACTTCAAGATGGAAAGATTACCGTCAGCAGCACTCCCGGTAAAGGCAGCACTTTCAGTGTACGCATACCTCTACCAGCCTATATCCATACAAAGGCTGAAGAAAAAAACAAAGCTCCGGAAGAAAACAAAAACGAAAACATATCACCGATACGTATCCTCATAATAGATGATGACAGGATACAGCTACAGTTAACACGAGATATGCTACTCAGTTTACGCCCGGCAGAAGGGAAAGGTATAATAGAATCCATTACATGCTGTCAACAACCGGATGAGGTTTTTGCATATTTGAAAGAAGGAGAATTTGATATTCTTTTCACAGATATACAGATGCCGGCTCTTGACGGATTCAGCCTTTTAAAAGCAATCAGACAATTACCTTATCCACAAGCGCAATCAATACCTATAGTAGCTATTACTGCACGTGCCATACCGGATGATGAAGGTTTCACCAACAGCGGTTTTTCTGCTGTATTACGAAAGCCATTCTGTCGTGCGGATATACTAAATGCAATAAACCGCTCACTACCTGACAGCAAATGCCTACCAATCATTCTAGACACAAAAAAAGCTGAAACTAAAGACACAAAATTCAATTTCAGCAATCTTACAGCCTTCTCAGTGGACGATGAGTTGGCTGCACAAAATATATTATCAACATTTGCAGAAGAGACACAAAAGAACATAGACAAAATGGAATGTGCCATAAACGAAAAAGACACAACGTCTATATGTAACATAGCACATAAGATGCTTCCAACATTTATAATGATAGAAGCTAAGGAAGCAATTCCATCACTTCAATGGCTAGACGAAAATAAAGGCAATGACATAAAATTCTCAGATACCGAAACTCATGCAAACCTTATCATCAGAATAGCCAAGGAAGTGATAAATGCTATAAATGTTCAGATAAAACAATGAATGCTACTTTCTTTCACATTTTGATTCATCCATATACAAATATGATTTCTTATATCCTCCGAAATCGACAATGATTTTTTCCAAAACCACCGCAGGGTCCAGAGGTTTGAAATCCAGAGTATAATAACCGTCATTTGAAACAGGAAGCTGCAATTCAGTTTCATTCTCTATCACACGCCGTGCTACAGTAGGATAATAAACTGTGTATATATTTTTAGGGTCTTCGTTAAGGTCCTTATTAAAATTAACAGTCTTGGATTCAGCACCTCTGAAACCTATCGAATATTTATGTCCATCCTTATTATGGAAAGCAAGGGTTGATTTCAGTACAACAATCACTTTCACACCATCCATTCCTTCCGGCAATTTCATTTTATATGATACAGAGGCTTCATTAACAGGTCTGGTATAAGGCATAAGTGTCACACCTCCCAACGTACGTCCCATGTCTGGAATAATCTTCCACTCCATTCCTTCAGATGCATCACATTCAAAGTAATGCGGAGCCTCCATAGCGACATATCCGTCCTTACCTGTAAAGACGTATCCACCAATTGCATTAGCAGGATCGGATATACGGAACACCTCCGGTAGTTTATCCTCAGGGAAATCATCATTCCATGATGTGTACCCTATAGGTCAGATGAAGCTGTTCCCACATACCCTGTATCGGAGTCATGTTCATCCATTTTGAATTACGCGGTGCCCCTACATAGTCCACATGATAATACATTCCCCATCCGCCCGGATGCATGCGTTCCTTCTCGTCTGGCAATCTGCGCACGTTTCCCCAATTGTCGTCACAAAGCAACATTATGACATCATCCGGCACACGCATGCCCTTGTCATAATAATCAAGGACCTCCTTGTATAAAGCCCACACCTGTGGAGTCTTTTTGGCAGGCTTGCCGGTTACTTCCTTGATTATCCTGCGCTGGTTTTCAACTATCGACTCCATAAGTTTCACGCCATATATCGTTCCCCGTCGGTCGCTGCCGGCTATAACCAACGCCTTGTCCACTCCGTCCAGCGGATTGTCAACCGTTGTTATGACATACTTTTCGTTTTTCCCCTGAAGTTCCCTTTTATCAAGTTTTTTCGATTTTATAAGCTGCCTGACATATTTTGACTCCAGGCTACCTACAATAATGCAGTTCTTGTCTGTTGCGCCGTCAAGCAATGCAGGCCTCATTCCGCATATACGGTTAAAGTCCTCAATGAGATTATTCAACGCTATGCCGACTCCTTTTTGGTCGGCGGAATCATAAAGAATATTTACCACTTTTCCATTAGAGATCAAAGGGAAAGCCGTTTCATTTCTCTTTAATGTTATAAATTTTTCTGCAGCATAGCTTACACTACACAACAAGATTGACATAATGATAAAACAAAATTTTCTCATAATGGATTTTCTTTAATTAATAAAAAACAACATATCTCATATTTTATTGTAGCTATAACCTATATAGTCTTACATGTCCATAACACGAATGCTACAAAATTATTCTTTTTATGCGTTTTTAATGTTCACTAATCCATTTTTAACCTTACGGACACTATACTAATTTCCTAAGGAGGAAACGACAGTTTCCACGAAGAGAAACAAGCGTTTGTCTTTGAAGGGTATTAAAGTCTCAGAATCCACATTGTGATAAATAAAATCGTGGCGGAAAATAAATATAAGTTTAATTCTCCGCCACGATATAACTAATTCTACTGTTTATAAAAGAAACCGGAACTTATTTTATCATTCTCCTACATCATCCGTTGGATTCTCTCCTATAGTTGAATTCCCTGAAGAAGCCCATCCCAAATATGATTTTTCTACACCCGCAAGTCCGTCCGCAAATCCGGCATACGCTGGTTTTCTTTCGTATTCCTTTGTCCATAAGCCGATAGGTTCACCTTGTCTCCATGCCAATTCTTCATCTCCTGCATCTGTTATTGACCACTGTGTGATACCATAACGCTGAGCCTGCGGTATAATCTCAAAATATTTACGAATAATGAAGTTATAATAATCAGCCATGCGAAGAAGATGAACCAAAGTAACATCAGAAGTCATGATTTTTTTATTATCTTCATCGGTGATACCCATATCTATTTCGGAAATCTTTATCAGCTTATTTGTTTGAGCCATAAGTTTAAACATGTTTTCTACAGCGTTTTCACGACTCTTTTGAGTATCTTCTTTCACTGAGCATGAAACATGCATCTGAGTTCCGATTCCGTCAATATAGACTTCACCGTTATTCTCCCAACGATCTATCCAGTAAATCAGACTCCTTAGTTTCTTGTTTGTATCCCAGTCAGACTCAAGATTATAATCGTTGACGAACAGTTTCAAGTCGTTTGGATTGCCTCCATTTTCAGCAAAATATTTACGTGCTAACTTGACAGCGTCACGGACAAACTCGTCATCTCCCAGATAATCCTGCCAATAAAAATTATTTGTAGGATCATCACTATTTGAAGCAGACCATAATTCATAATAACCATCAACATTTCCGCTACCTGAAATCGGTTCATTTACAACATCCCATACCTTGACTCTTCCTGCACAAGTTACCATCATGTTCTTAATCCAGTCTTCAAGTGCTGCATATATGGCATCATGTTTCTCTTCGTCTGTCATTTCTTCACCTTCTATTACTTTCTTCTGGAAAGAGATATTATCAATATAGTAAGTAGTAGCAGTCAAACCAAGGTTAAAAGCAACTGCTCCTAAGCCTTCGAAACCATTATTTCCAGAACCTATAGTTATTTCTTTTGTAATGGTAGTCCATTCTGTGGTAGTACTAATACTTCCAAATATGCCATTACTCATATAAGTACCAGGTGCTGATTGTGCCTGAGTATTAATAGTCGCCGGAGTATCAGATTTGATATCCATTGAGAAAACATATACTTCACCTACCTGAGCTTTGGTTGGAATAGAAAAAATAAACTGTGACTCGTAATCTTCAGTTTGAGTAGTAGGATTAGTTACTGCTAAAACTTTTCCATGCTCTGCTGCATCGTCCACTTTAATCTCATAAGTTGTTCCTCCATTTTGAACATTATAACAAGAACTTAATTCTCCATTCTCGAAATCACCGTTTTCCAATAATTCTTCGTAAGTAACATCACCACCGTCTCCTCCTTCAGTATCATTTGACATCTCAAAGATTGATACATTGTTACCATAGCTACTCCAACCATTAGTGTTTCCTGTTTCGAAATCCGCATTATCAATATAATTCTTGCTATCTCCTGAACGCGTCAAAGATATATCATCTATTAGGATATAATCTTCAGTACCAGCCTTGAATTGTATAAAAAATCGTGTATATTTATTATTATCCTCATCAGGAATAGTTACAGTATTTGAAACGTTTGTCCAATTTGTGGAAGAATTGAAAACGCCCCAACTGGCAACTTGACCATCTTCCCAATTTGAAGTCTGGAGAACCAAATTTCCCCCACTAATGGCAACAGAAGATTTGGTTCTGCAAGAGAATGTATATGTACCGCTTGGGAAAGTACCTGAGATTTCATAGTATGCCTGTGTTTGTTCTTCACCACTACCTGTTAACTTCAGGCAATACTTGTTTTGGCTGTCAGCCCTCGACATAACATAGTTTTTTGCAGCTTTTGACGCACCTCCTCTCAATAGTCCATTAAGATAGGTCAAATTCTGCTGTGAGTGCCAACACAAGGTATGGCCGTAAACAGTCAGGCCTGCCGCTTCGGCTGTTTCTATGAATGATTCTACGGTACTGAAATCCATAGTACCGTTATCCTTCACTACAGAACTATATTTCATGGCATTACCGGGCGTAACGTCGTCAAAGTTTGTTTGCGCGATACTGAATGCCGCACCTTTGTTTATGAACTCATTCTCATCAACAGCAATACCAAGTTTAAATCCCGGATTATCAGTCCTGTTAACGTAATTCTTCAGTATATCGTATTCCTGAAGATTGGCATTCTGTGTCAGCTCGTCAGGCACCTGCAACTCTCCGGGGAAAGGTAATAATCCCTGGTCAGCACAAGAGCAAACAGCAAGACATAAACTTGTTCCGATAAATAGTCTATTATATATTTTCATAATACTTGATTTTATTATTCCTTATAATATGTTGAAAATGTCTCATAGGCGACACCTCTGTCACGAATGACCAATGTATCCAGTGTATGACACGAAGCACCTGTCTCCTCATTCAGTATTGTATAATCCAAATAAATCACATCACGGTCTTTATTGCCCCAACTATTCTTGTCGCCATCCTTTACAAATTTACCATTGCCATTGCTGATAGCAAATCCATCCGTTTCAGTGGTAACAGTACATTCCTTCTTATCATTGAATGAGAGTGTCAGTTCATAATCGCCCATTCCTTCGAGGCTGACAGGCATGACAGCCGTAGAAAGATTTTTTGTGTCAATGCTACAGATGTCATCATACTCCACATACTCTTTATGGCGAACATTTTCCTTTGTCTCGCCTGCTGTAGTTATAATATCCTTGCCACGGCGAAGATAATTGCCATCCCATTCATTAATGTATTTTACGCAGTAAAGTACATAATTCATAGGCAATGTTATCCAATGAGCAGCGTTAGTCAAAGATACTCCCGGGTCATTTGTCTTACCGGAAAGTATTGAATCCGCATTAACTACATCAGTCATTCTGACAGGTATCACATATGTGTTGGTAAGAGCATCAGGATCTTCAAAGAATTTATCTGTGAATTGTACTTCTACAGCACCCATCATTTCCTTATTCAGCACTATTTTGTTTGATGACAATTCATAATAATCTGCGGGCATAGCCTTTACTTTTGTTGAATACTCTGTGTCAAAAAACAGATTCTCACATAATTTATTGTCTATTTCGATACCTATTTCAACTTTTTTATCATTGTTATATACTCCGCTGATGGTTGCATATATTTTGCATTTGTGCTGGTTATCTAATGATGTGTCATAAGTGTCTTCTCCCATAACCAATGTACGAACCGGTGTCTGGCGTGCAAAATATACAGCCGAGTAATCATAATCATCAAACTCTATATCTTGATTCTTACATGAAGAAATAATAGACATACATGTTCCGACAATCAATATCAAATATATTCTTAATGCTTTCATAACTTTTATATTTCAAAGAATTTATTTTCAATATATTACCAACCTACGTTCTGTTTTAGTTGGTCATACTTTAAAGTCTCATTATCTGGGATAGGCCCATAATACATATAATCTTTGTAATCCCTGCTTTCCACTTCAATTTCATCATATTGAAGTCCGGTACCTGCCCTTACAATTGAAACCCCTTTGGCTGGTTCGGTCAATAACGACATATCAACTTTCCAACGGCGTAAGTCATAGAAACGATGATTCTCGAAACAAAGTTCTATACGACGTTCATTACGAATCAACTCACTCATCTTATCCTTATCGGTAGCACACTCTTCCAGATAAGGATCATCTTTAATTCCGGCTCTGTTACGTATAGCCTTTATTACGTCGTAAGCACTATATGAATGAGTTCTACCATCTTTTGGTCCCCAAGCCTCATTGGCAGCTTCTGCATAAGCAAGGTATAACTCTGTATATCTTATATATGCGCTATATACCTTTTGGGAAGTATTGTAAGTAGGATTGGGATTACAGTCTGTTCTAAGCATCTTTTTCATATAATAACCGGTACGTGTGGAATATCCTGATTCCTTGTTTAAGGCATCGTTTGTTGTACCATATGCTGCGGTGATAATTGGAGTTTCTTTGTAAGTATCTCCATTGCATATTATATATTCTTTCAGGCGTCGATCGCGGCCGTCATATGGTTTAGAAGGATCGTATTTACCATTAACTTTATCAGTGATAGGATATCCGTTAGCCATCGGGAACGCATCTACAAGATTCTGCGTTGGATTAACACGTCCTTTACCATACAATGTAGGAGGGTAGTTGTCTGTTTCCTTGGTCAGTGATTGAATTACATCGCTTCTCCACAATATTTCGTCAGGATTTGAACCTGCAGTCAGAGCATTGATTTCACTTCCATTTGCATACCATTTGTAACCATCTGCATCAATACCACTAACACCGTTTTTCCTGTCTAAAACTATGGCAGCATAATTTGCAGCATCTTCCATTGTTACACCTGAACCGTCTGCAAATGCAGGGCTTGCCGCCAAAAGAGCAGCCTGCGCACGTATGGCTTCTACTATTCTACCTGATATACGGCCTCCCATATGAGCTCCGTTTACCCTGTCATATACAGATGCATCGATTCCCATATCTTTATAAACTTGTGGTACATCAGTCTCGGAATGTTCCTTATAATCTATAGGCAATAACTTTATTGCATTTTCGCAATCTTCGAATATAAAATTCATACAATCCTTGAATGTATCACGTTTTACGTTAAAGTCTGTATTAGGATTTTCAGAATCTCTTTTGATTGGTACCCCATATAAAACTCCATCATCAGCCCAGCCTCCATGCGCACGCAACAAATAGTACATATTGAGTGCTCTTAAGCCATAAGCCTCACCTTTGAATCTGTCATTAAACAATCTGCGGACATTCTCATCAGTTGACCATATAACATCATCACATCTTTCAAGGAATGTGTTTATATACTGAATGGCATGGTAACGGTTTTGCCACTGTGATGCCTCATCATTATCAGAAGTCCACGAACCAGTAGCAAGTTTTACCCAATTATTTGATACATCATTCAAAACAGCATTATCTGTAGCCACTTCATTAGTTACAGGCGAATTATATGGTGATGTATAAGGTAACAATATATATGCATTCGCCAAAACGCCCTGTGCAAATGAAGGTTCATCATACATGGCATCAATCTCACGATTATTCTCCAATGCAGGTTCCAATAAATCCGCACATGAAGTAAATAAAGGTAAAAATGCCAAAATCTTAAATATACTTTTCATGACTTTAATCATTTAATATTCATTTTTAGAAAGTTAACTTAACACCCAAATTATAGAAACGTGTTTGTGGAGCAGTTCCTACATTCATTTCCAAATATTCACGTTCTTTCGAAATAGTGAACAAATTTGAACCGCTAATATAAACCGACGCATCACTTATAAATGTTTTATTCAAGATATTCTTTGGTAAATCATAAGTGAGCTGTAGTTTTGCGATATCAACGCGATCCGTTTTATACATCCAGAATGTTGAATTTTGGAAGTTATTAGCACCGGACAATGTCGTTAAACGTGGATAAGTAGCCGTTTCTGCAGTTTCTGGTGTCCAACGGTTACGTACTACTTCAGAATATTTTCCATCACCATAAACCCACCAATAAGAATTACTCTTCATTTCAATCGCTCCAAATCCTCCTGTTGCAAGTGCGAAGAATGTAAATCCTTTCCATTTAGCAGTAAAATTCAGTCCTAAAGTAAGTGGTGCCCCGTACCATCCACCTTTTCCAAGATAAATCTGGTCTTTGTTATCAACAACACCATCGTTATTTTGGTCTTTATATTTAAGATCACCAGCCTTAAGTGTTCCACCGAAATTCTGGTTGGCCGCAGCAGCCTCTTCGTCTGTTGCAAAGAAACCTTCGCACTCAAGGCCCCAAACACCATCAATAGGTTTACCTTCTCTATTCTGGTATTCATACCTGTTTATTTCGTCTCTGCGTGTTGCTTTGGTATTATAATACGTACCATTCAATCCTAAAGAAAATTCGGCGTCGCCCGCTTTCTTATTGAAATTGATGGAAAAATCAACACCTGTACGTCTGTTGTTATTATAATTTATATAAGGAATGAAAGATGATTCCGGATAATAACAACTGAAATAACTCGGGTATAACGATGTGGACTGAACCAATAAGCCTTCTGTTGAATTAATAAAGAAGTTTACATCTGCAGTGATCAGTCTTTTCCAAAGAGATGTTCTCAAGTTCAATGCTACTTCTTTTCGTTTTACAAATGTCAAATCTTCATTAGCTCCTCTCAATGAATTTACAGAACGTTCTGAAGCTCCATCGTACCAACCCCAATAATCACCTGTGGCATGGTCTAATGCCTGCATGTACATATAATAGCTTGCAATATCAATATCCTGATGGAGGATACTTCCCGACAAACCGATCTGCAAATCATCGACAACAGACGAGTTCTTTAAGAAATCTTCATTTGCCAAATTCCATGCCAATGTCAGCGATGGCGAGAACGCATTTCTGTGTCCTTCGGCAAGTTTTGCAGAATGAACCGCCGCTCCACTGAAGTCAACAAAATACTTCTTCTCATAATTATAGCCTAATTGCAAACCAAGGTTGGCATTGCTTGTCTTGTGATATACACCGGAATTTGTCTGTTGGAAACCATTTGCAATCAACATGGCTGATACATTATGTACGTTTTTGAAAGTACGGTTATAATCAAAATGTGCAGACAATGCTATCGTTTGGTTATCTGTACTGCCACTGATATTCTGTACTCCGTTTTTAGTATCATTTCCATATTTTGCCAAAGAACTGATAGTTTCCGTTACGTTAAAGTTAGACCATGTAGGAGCATATACAGCATATTCATTATTATATGATGTATTATAAGAGGTATTATAGTCAACTGCAAATTGGAAGTGGAAAGACAAACCTTTAGTTATGCCTGCGAGATCAAAATCAATACCTGTATCAAACTGGAATTGACGGCTTGTGTATTTATTGTAACCTCCGGCATAATAATCAGCAAATATATTACGTTGGTCAACCTGTGTACCTCCGAGGAAACATCCGTTTATTATATTGCTGTTGGCTGCCATATAATTCATACCTGTAGTATAATTAGAGTCTATATAACTTACAGGTATCAATGGTGAAAACCTGTTTGGACGCATCGTCGATGCCTCAGTCCAATAATCCGCATCGTTTTCTTCTGTTGAAACACCGGTACGCGCATCGTAGAATGTGGCATTCGCATTGGCATATGCAGAAATGAAATCGTTGATAGTCAAATCGACATTACCGCGTATGTTTAAACGACTTGTGTAATTGTCTTCAACCTGACCAAACTTGAATATGTCACCTTGACGATAATAACCTATATTGGCATAATAACGCGCTCTATGGTTACCACCTGAGAATTCAGCTGATATATCGCTTCTATTGTAAGTTTTCTTTAAATAGTCACCTGAGTAATAGTCCGTATTCGGATAACGGTATGGATTAACACCGGTTGCGGAATAATATATTTCCGTATCAGAATATAGCGGCGACAAGCCGTCATTGGCACGTGCTTCATTATACAATGTCATGTATTCTGCAGAGCCAAGATATTTCGGATAGCTTTTTGGTACGTAAAAGCCGGTGTTCGCCCTAACATCTATTTGAAGTTTGTCCGAAATCTTGCCGCGTTTGGTTGTAACATAAATTACACCTTTTGCCGCACGGCTTCCATATAGAACAACAGCTGAAGCTCCTTTCAGGAATGTTATTTTGTCTATTTCTGACGGTAATACATTATCCATGTCACGTGGTACTCCATCTACAAGGACCAAATAGCCTGCATTGTCTCCATCCATACCCCACAATGAATTACCGTTCCATCCACCGACATATCCTTGCAGATTGTCAAGGGTATATGTATTATAGTTTTTCTTTTGTAACTCCTTAAAATCTATCACAGAAACTCCGCCCAACAATTCATCTTGTGCCACTTTTCTAAAAGCTATCTGAACCAATGAATCCGCTGAGTTTGTATCCGGCATCGCACTTCCGATAGTTTCCTGTGCCATCAACGGACATGCCATTGACGCCAGTAATACTGTAGAAGAAACTAACTTTATATATATATGTTTCATTGTATATTATTTTTTATAATTTGATTCCTCAAAAACGACTAAGACAGTTTTATTACCAGCCTGGATTTTGTCCGAAATCCAATGATATATATGTATCTTCCAGTTTCAACGGGAACCAATAATGTTTAACTGCAAAATCACGAGTCAAAATCTCTTCCTCTCTCCAATCAGATACACGGGCTTCCCTTGGATCGTTATTTGGATTGGTATACCAATCATCTGTTTCCAGTCTTGTAAACTCCTGAGAAGTCTTTTTGTTATATGGATCTTCTGTCAGCAATAACCAGCGCTGCAAATCACAGAAACGGAAACCTTCGAAAGCAAGTTCGACAGCACGTTCGCGACGTACTTCGTCCATAAACTTTTCTTTTTCATTTATGTAAGAAGGATCAATAATTGCTTCATCAAAACTTTCTGTTTCCGAATTATATGTTTGGCCTCCCACATGCCCAACACCTGCCCTGTCGCGAAGTCTGTTTATTGCATCGACTGCTCTTAATGATGAATATGTAGTGGAAGCATGCTCTGCACCACCGATTGCGGCACAAGCTTCTGCATACATAAGATATACATCTGCAAGACGCATATAAGGAAGATACATCTGTAAATTACTGTTCCAATTATATGTTCCATCATATTTATTACATGTATGAGGACATAGTTTCTGGGTAAAATATCCGGTGCGACTACCGTTAAGTGCTCCTCTTACGTTACCGCCTGTGTATAACTGGCTGTATCTGAACTCTTCATCACCCTCGCCCGTTATATCACCGTTTATGTATTTAAATCCATCAAAGATTATATCATGATAGAAGCGTTGGTCACGGTCTTTGAATGGCTGTTCTTTACTAAAACCGCTTTTAGTATCAGTCAAAGGTAATCCATTTGCCATTCCATACAGATTTACATAGTTTGCTGTAGGCTGATGTATAATATTGTCATGCTCAACAATACCGTTGACTTTAGGTCCCCAAGTCTTTGACGCGTTCCAGTTACTACTGTTTGATTCGGTAACCGGGCCACGGAATATCGCTTCAATAGATCCGGGCATCAGCCAACTTTGACCTGTTGTATAGAATATTTCAGTAAAACAAGATGTAGCGTTGCTAGCCTTCACATGATTATAAATGTCAGAATATTTAAACTCTGCCAAGCCATACTGAGTTTCACCATTTTCTACCAATTTAAGGAGTTCTCCTAAAGCATCAGCAGCTTTCTGACAATAAGCCTCATCATATTCATAAGTCATAGCTCCACCTATTTGAGCGCCATTCTTCATCAGCGGACTTCCCGCCCATAAATAGCATTTACCTAAATAGCCCAATGCCATGATTTTATTTATACGAATCTGGTTTTTACCTAAAGTTTCTTTTCCAACTTTTGTGTCGTCCCAGTCGATTGGCAACAGTTCGGCGGCCTTACTGAAATCGGCAGCAGCTTTATCCGCGCATTCCTGGAAAGATAGTCTCGCCAAATCTTCTGTACCATCCAAAGTCTTGTCAACGTATGGAAGACCACCGAGGTATTGCATTAATTCAAAATGCCACCATGCCCTGAAAAAATAAAGTTGTCCTTCTATCAGTTCTCTTTCTTCAGTCGTCGCATCTACAAGTTTCGGGAGATTTTCCAGCCCCATATTACATTTCCTGATGCAATACCATGAGTGCGGCCATATTCTATGGTCAAATTTATTATCAGATGAAGGCTTGCAACCTGTTCCGTCGGCACCGTCACCATCCAGATAGTTACCGTCCTCCCCCGTTTTTTCTGCCTGCCAAGCCCAGAAGTTACCTATATCAATCTGATGACATAAATGCCAGTCGGCCTCTGTATTCATAATTTCATCATCACCCCAGTTGAACGATGTTGTCCAATAACATTCTTGCTTACTTGGAATACAGTTATATATTTCTTCAATATAACCCTGAAAATTGTAGAAATTCTTAAATGCATCATCCATGTTCACTGTAGAATCAGGGTCTTTGTCAAGATAGTCCGTACACGATGTAAACAAGGCTGACATCGCTATCAAGCTGGCACTAAGTATATTTATATATCTTTTCATATTCTTATATTATAATGTAAATTTAAGACCTAAGTTAAAACGCTTCATAGTAGGATATGATCCTTGATAACTTGCTCCAGCAAAGTTGGATTCACGGTCATCAGGCATACGTGTCCATAACCACAGGTTGTTTCCATTCAAGAATATTCTCAAGTTTCGGACACCAATCTTTTTAACCCATCCACCATCGAAAGTATAGGCAATTTCAGCATTCTTCAAACGAATATATGAACCGTCATACAAGTACTGTGTTCCTGTGTTATATGTTGGTGTTGAAGAGAAACGTGGCATTGACATATCAGCATTCTGATTGTCTTTAGACCACCATGTACCTTGGTCGTAAACTATATTTGTTTTATTACCGAAACTTGTCAGCGTTACATCACGAGTTACATTGTTAACTCCATAGAACTGTACGAATGCACTAAATCCTTTCCACTCAAAACCTATAGTTGCATTATAAGTATTCTGAGGAGTACTTGAATATCCGTATGGAACGCTGTCTTCATCATCTATAACTCCGTCAGCATTGAAATCGACTATATAGTAGTCTCCCGGGAGCATTTGGTTTTCATTCGTACTATGTGCAGGCGCACCATATATCTGGTCATAGTTGTTAAGATATCCCTTGTCAACGTGTGAATGTGTCTGACCTATACTATAACCTTCGTCTCTTTGATATTCAGGCATTGCTTCAGGGTCGTCACGTTCAATTACTTCATTTTTAGCGTGCGTCATACTGAAATTACCCCATAGACGCATTTGATTTTCAAATACCTTGTTTACACGCAATTCCAATTCATAACCTTTTGTGTGAACTTCTCCAAGGTTTGCTGTTGGAGCTGTAATACCGAGAGTAGGAAGAATAGCACGTTCGCTACCATTAACAAGTATGTCCGTACGTCTGTCTCGGAATACTTCAACTGTTCCTGCAAATAATCCTCCTAAGAATGAGTAGTCAATACCGATATTAAATTTCTTTACAGTCTCCCAATGTATATCAGCGTTTCCGAGGGCCGTTTCGCGATACCACTGGTAAGGACTTGCGTTATGGTTCAAGTCCATCACGGTATATCCTCCGTTCGCAATGGATGCTCCTTCGGCCCAGTGATTCATGTACAACCAGCGGTCGGCCACGTTGTCATCTCCTATTTCACCGTACGAAACACGGACTTTCAACATATCAAGCCATTTCTTTGAGAAACTCATGAATTTTTCTTCGGATAACATCCATCCCAAGGCTCCTGAATTAAAGAATGCAAAACGATAATCCGGAGCAAATTTCTCAGAACCGTTGTAAGCGCCATTATATTCGACGAAATACCTATTTGCATAATTATATGTCGTACGGAAAGCCCAGTCTTCACGATAACTAGGTATCACACTACCCAAAGCTGTTTCCTGACGGCTAAACAATCCCATAGCTGTAACACTGTGCTTTCCAAAATCACGAGCCCAATTGAGCTGTATCTGATAATTCAAATTACGCTGCGTTGCAGTGTTATCTACAGTACCGGCTGCGGTTTGCCATAGAATAGATTGTTGGAAATCAAACTTATTATTATTATCATATCCGGTTTTATAATAAACTTTACCATCCTTAGGATCAATCCATTTATATTGCGCAGAATTGTTCTGGTCATTAATACCACGTTCGGCTTCAACAAAAACATTATCCCAGGAAATCATACCTCGAAGGCTTAAACCTTTTGTAATAAAACTCAAATCCTGCTCAAGTGTAAAGTCAGTATTAATACGAGTTGTAGTAGTTTTTTCTGTTCCAGCCAAAGATAAAATTGAAGCTGAGTTTGATATGTTTGATACATTGGGATAGTATCCCCATGTTCCATCAGAATAGACAGGCATAAATACGTCCGGAGCTATACCGTATGCTCCAGCCCATATCTGAGCCGTTGACCAATCTGAAGAATCGCCCATTCCCCATGGTGTTTCTCTAACGCCGTTTGAACCCGAAAGATTAACTTTAAACAACGTGGTCTTTGTTAGTTGAAAATCAAGGTTACTTCTTACATTTATTCTATTGTAGCCATATCCGCCTCTATATCCTCTACCATTATCATAATTTTTGAAAAGGTCACCTTCATTTACAAAGTCAGCAGATACGAAATACTTTACGAACTTCGTACCACCACTTACGTTAAGATTGGCATTATATGACATTGCATAATTTTCGAATAGAGCATCTTGCCAGTCAACATTTGGATAGCGCTCTGCTTCAGCCAAACTTACAGGATATCTATATTTTCTTATTATAGCTTGTGGAGTAATATAATCCCATGAGTTTGGATCAAGAGCTAATTCGTGTTCTACAACAAAATTACGTGCTGTCAAAGCATCATAAGAATCGAGCTTACTAGGTAATTTTGATGGTACTTTCATAGTTGCCTGTGCCGAAACATCTATTTGAGCCTTTCCTTCCTGACCACGCTTTGTAGTAATTAGGATTACACCATTTGCACCTTTTACACCATATACAGCAGTAGCGGAAGCATCCTTCAATACAGATATCGATTGTACAGAACTGATATCTACGGAACTCATAGGACGTTCGATTCCATCAACAAGGACTAATGGTGAACTATTGTTCCATGAACTTGCTCCACGAATCACAATTTCTGGTTCTTCCTCACCTGGCATACCAGAGCTCTGCGTTGTTATAACGCCAGGAAGATTACCAGTTAATGCAGCACCAATGTCTGTAACACCACCGGCTCTCTCTAAAACTTCACCTTTAGTCTGAGTAATAGCACCTACAACTGAAGCCTTTTTCTGTTGTCCATAACCTACTACAACAACTTCTTCAAGCATTTCTGAATCCTCACGCAATACAACAACAATCATACTACGGCCATTCACATTTACATCTTGAGGAGTCATACCAAGATAAGAAACCGTCAAAACTGCATTCTTGTCTGGTACTTCTATAGTAAAGTTACCATCAAAATCTGCCACAGTTCCGACCATACTTTGACTCTTTAGCACAATAGCTGCACCAATTAAAGGTTCATCATTTGCATCAAGAACTTTACCTTTTACAGTAAAACTTTGTGCATAAACAGATAAATTACAAATTAAAAACAAAATAAAGGATAAACTTCCTTTCAATAACCGCACCTTATTTCTATTGAAATAAGAAATGCGAAAACAATGTTCTCGTATGTTTTTCATTATATTATAATTTATAAAAACAAAAAAAAATAAATTTCTGAAATAAGTACATAAAACTTACTTAACCTGTATTAAAACTATTATCCATATTTAAATATCTTTAAAGCATAAAACAAATTTTATTAACATGACAAAATTACATATTAATTAAATAAACCATGGTATCAAATATTACCAATTATTTAACTCATGTAACATCCATATGGCAAATGTTACATATAACATCATGTATGTTACATAATATCCACTAAATGGCAATTCCACATAAAATCACCATTCCTTTTGTTAAATATTTTAGTGCTAAATTTTAAAGTATGGTCGGAACTATATTACTAAGCGGAAACATACCTTATTGCTGCCGAGGCCGCATACTTCAATGATAGCAAGGGAGGAGCAAGTAGAGCAGCAGAACTGATTAACGTAATCAGGGAAAGAGCCGCCTATCAGAACCCAGGATATTAACAGCCGGAACATAAATGCAACATTTATCTATTAAAGAGTCCGCCAAAAAGGACTCTTTAATTATATACGGCTGTACATCATTTACTCCGTTTGTTACAAACTTTTCTTCATATATTACATCGCAGACATTTAAGAAAAAAAAATTAGACGCGTTGAATAACAAAATAAAGTATATTTGCCCAAACCATTAAACTTTATCCCATGAAAAAACATTTATTATCAATGACACTATGTCTTGCCATCGCATCATTGCACGCACAAGAATTGCCACACTGGATCAAGCAAGGCACGGCCACACAACTGGTTGTCAACGACAAGCCCATGCTTCTTCTTGCCGGAGAACTCGGCAACTCATCCGCATCGTCCACTGAAGACATAGAGAATATATTTCCTAGACTGAAACGTATCGGCCTTAATACCGTACTTGTTCCCGCCTACTGGGACTTGATTGAAGCTGAAGAGGGTAAATTCGACTTTTCTCTGATAGACAAGACTATAATGGAAGCCAGAAAACATGATATGAAAGTTGTCTTTCTATGGTTTGGCGCATGGAAAAACTCTATGAGCTGTTACGCTCCACTATGGTTTAAGG
>JAHLFB010000007.1 GCA_018884025.1 Candidatus Phocaeicola faecipullorum | reverse complement strand
ACTACGATACCAGCCGGAGCAGCGATAGTCTCATTGTCAGAGTTCAGTACTTCGTTAGCTACAACCTTACCTAAGATCGTGCTTACTACTACGTTCTTGCCTTCTGCACCCTTAACGATTACAGCACCGTCGGTAGCTATTACTGAGACTTCTCCATTAGCAGAGATTTCTTCGTTTGCAGTCGGAGTACGGGTTTCGTCTTCATTCATGTTGAAGATTTCTGCTGCTTCAATATTTGGAACTACAACTAAAGTACCATTCAACCATTTGATGAAACCGCGAGATACCGTAGATGTCGGTTCACCTTTGTTCCAAGATTTACAACCTGTTTCAATAACGAATGAACCTTCTTCATTGTCTACATAACGGAATGCGAACTTCGCGATGCTGTGTGAATATTCATCACGATCCATAGCAATCTTGTCATAAGTTCCATTCGGACGTTTCAGATACAAGGTGTCGTGTGTATGATAACCTTCTACGAACCCTAACTTAGCATACCGTTCACCATCTTCTTCGTTGATAAACTTGTTGTTATGCAAATGAGTTTCATTGTAAACGTATGCTGAATCCATCAAGCCAACCAAGAAGCGACCGGTCGTAGTATCCGCTTCATGCTTCGGATGACCCGGAATATCACATTCTAAGTTAGATTCCCAATGATTTGCATCTACAGCCAACAAATATTCCCAACGGTTGTTATATGGACGGTTGATATAAGCCGTATCAACGAACAAAGCCGGATTTGCCTTATCGAATTGCAAAGAAGTCGGAGTTCCTAAGAATTCACCTTTTTCAAACAAGACATCTTCCGGATCGTCATTGCGATAGATACGGATCGTATCGCTCATTGCAACTTCACGATATTCAGGAGCGTCTTTTTTCTCGATAGTGAATAGGTCGTTTTCTGTCTGATTATACATGTCGGTATTGTTCAAGATACCTTTTGTAGCACCATCACCACTATACATCTTCTTAGTAGAAATGTTTTCCCATTGGCGTTTATCAGCATCAGCAATATCCGCTGCATCTTGATAATCTAACGGGATCAAATTATACAAATCTTCATCTACAATCTTGATAGCGAAGATATTTGCATTCCAAGGTTGATTCTTATAACCGTCTCTTGCGTCAAAATCGCCAGTAGCATAACGATTAGCTTCATCTACATACGCTAAATACTCACTATTTTCACTATTCTGGAATGAATAAGCCAATAATTTCAGAGCAACTTGGATATTCTGATCGCTTGTAGTCGTATAATTGCCATCTTTGTAATAACCTAAGTTGCTTTCAACGACAATTGTATCAGGACGATATTCTATCGTTTCGCTCAAATTATTCAAACCTCTGTACATAGAAGCTGCCATATTCCATTCTGTTGCATTCTCCTTATCGGTATCCAAACCTACCTGATGGTTCTTTCCATGATTTTCTACCAGATAAGCAACATTATCAAATATAGAAGAAGCTGCTGCTACATAATAAGACTGATCTCTCAATTCAGCCGCATTCAAACGCAAGTAACCATCCGCATCTGTATAAGAAGTGTTAGCCTTAAACTCAATTGTATCAGTCTTTGCCGTACCATCTAATACCGCAAATACATTAGCCTTGTTAGTCTTATACAACTGACTTGTGCTATATTCCTTTGTTACAGTAGGTCTCTCACGGTTAGCCAAAACCAATTTTTCGCCTTCTAATCTGATAGCCCATTGTGTTTCCGGATAGCCAATCAAAGCTTCATCGACTTTTACATAATCAGCTTTAGCACTTTCATTCAAACCTAAAACAGTTTCGTAATTGTCAGAATATTTAGCTTTTGTATTGACATTCATTACGGTAAAGAATGCCGGAGTAGATCCTAACAGGTCTTTTACTGAAATTGTATTGAATGTACCCACCTTGATAGTCAAACCAGCTTGAAATGCTTCCGTGTACTTCTCAGCACTTAAAGTCGGAACACCACTCAAATCCGTACATCCTAAGTTATAAGCAACATCATCTACACCAGATACGGTGATGGAAGCAATCTTTTGATTTGAACCGATAACGAAATCATCTGCAACCCAGAATTTGAAGTTATAGAGATAACGTCCCTTGACTTTAACGTCTTCATCTTTTAATGCATTCGCCAATACTTCCGGATCAATTGCTTTAAGAGCATATTTCTTTTCGCTTGCACCGGCAGCATATACCGAATTCAAGTCTACTACAATAATATCGCCATCTTCATTCTGCAACATATATTCATCGCCTGTCGCTGGTTGCAAATCAGCAGCAGAAGTTCCCCACTCAGCAATGTTCGTAAATTGAACAGTCTTCAACAAACCCGAGAATGGATTGCCAGCCAAATCCTTATCTTTCTTATCGCCATCTACATACTTCTTGATGCTTGCTTCAAAGCCATTACCTGTAATAGAAGTCAATTGAGTAGCAAAAAGAGAAGTGCCGGATTGAGCCACCTCACCTAAAACGATAGAGGTAATACCATCAATTCCCTCAGATAAAATGACTGCATTTGCATTATCAAACTTCCATGGGTCATTAGCTTTATCTCTTGTAACAGTTACAGTTTGATAAGTACCATTCGTTTTAGTCAAATATTTGCCTGTCGCTTTATTTTTGAATTTAGCAGACCCCGTATTATTCCCATTATCTGTCACTTCTATAGTCCAGTATTGATTTTGAGCCTTGTCATAACTTACCCATGAAGCTTTACCATCCTCATTTGTATCAGCCAATACCCTTCCATTGTCCATCAACAAATAAGAGGAAGAAGATATTTCTTCATCAGCAGTTGCAGCCACATTATCAACAACCGTTTCCAAAGCATCTACAGATACAGCTTTTGCATTAAATGTTTGATTTTGATTTCCGCCCGGAGTAAAAGTTAGATCACTTAACGATACACTTTTCCACTGTGATGCAAATTTCAGTGCTTCTGGTGTTAAATCAATAGAGTACATTGTTTGTATATCTGTACCCCAATCATTTCCTGATGTATTAAAACTCATCGTATTCTCTCCAGTAGCAACCGTATAAGAATTTGCAGAATTATAGGTGATTGTTATAACATCATCCATAGTTGCTTCTGCTAATTTTACAGCTTCTAACGCATGAGAATCATTTACCACAGCAACATAGCTTTCATTATTGTATTGAAATACAATAAAGTAATTTTGCTCTTCGCCTTCCTCAGGAAGAGATGTTACTGTTTCCACATTGGAGTAAGTCGCTCCTTGTGCATAGCGAAGCTCCGCAAACATATCCGCAGGCATCACTAAAGCTCCAGCTGCAAATAATGCAGCTACGAATGTAGAAAACTTTTTGTTCATAAAACTCTAAAATTAAATTGTTAATAAATAATTGATTAAAAGTGTTCAACAATTCAATTTTACGAAGTTCCTTAAACAACTTCCCCACGTTTATGAACGTACATAAAAAAAGCGCGGGCTTGTTATCTATTATCTAATTGAAGGCTCTGGAATGCCCGCATGGAAATAATAGAACAACAGCCCGCGCTTGTACGGTATGATACAATCTTTCCTATAGAAAAATATACAAGAAAGATCTAACAAATACGCACCAAGCGCAAGCATTTACTGTCCACTATTCCTCCATGCTTAAAAATTTTCCAGATTTTCAATTAGGGAATAATCTTCGTAAAATGCTTACAATATGTAATAAGTGATTCCCGAACGCGGAACGCTATCCGCTGCGGAATCACTGCAAAGGTAAGGAGGAAAAATGAATATGCAAGAAAAAAGAGCTAATTTTTTCCAAATCTGTGGGTTTTCTATACGAAAGGGGCAGGTTTGATGTTTAAAGTGCATAGATTTAAATACGAAGAACCTCTAAGAACGCATAAAGGGCACAAAGAATTTGCTACATTCTTTGCGCCCTTTTTTACCTTATATAGATACAAGGTTATAATTGTAGTATTTCCTCTTCGGGTAGGCCGGTTGCCTCTGCGATGATCGTTATCGAAACACCTAATTGTTTTAGATTTCGGGCATTTTGAAGGATAGTTTCCTTTCGCCCTTCTTCTCTACCTTCTTTTCGTCCGATCTCTTCCCCTTCTTTCAACCCTTCTTCACGTCCTTCTTGTCTAGCGGTTGCCATTACATTATGATAATCCCGATAATTCTTCAGGGCACGGTGATACTGCGCCTTCTCTTCTTCATTTAATGAAGACACATCGGCCACTTCGAGCAGTTTGTCCCATACAGCACGCTGTGCTTTAAAAGGCATTCGTTTTAACAT
>JAHLFB010000082.1 GCA_018884025.1 Candidatus Phocaeicola faecipullorum | reverse complement strand
CTGTATCAACTGAGGGAATGTCACTTCTGCCATAACTGATACATTTAGGGTTACACTATACAAAGGTAACTTCAGCTTGACTATTTACATTCTCTTTGGCGTGATTTTTTTATCTCATGGGAATTTCATTTGATTTATTTTTCTTATTTTAATTACTGCATTTCAGGAAGTTCACCATCATAAACACGAGTCCATCCACCGCTTACTTCAAGATTTTCTGTATTAAGGAGTGATATGTTTAGAGGAAGTGTTATTGTTATTCCACCTTCAGGACAAAGAGCTCCAACTATTTTATTCACAAGACCTTCCTGACCTGCTACACCTAATTCTTCTAATAAGGCCTTGAATACGACTTTGTTAAGAATATCTCCAACGGTATGGTTTGTTAATAGGCCAAAGACAGAATCAAGAATTTCACCTACCAAACCTAACACACCTTTAAGCAAACCTGTAACTGCTGTACCAAGAGTAGGATCTTTCTTTAGTTTATCAATTTCATTTTCATATTCTCCAGTCATCTTATTAGAACTGATTTCCTCAATTTTACCATTCAGAATATCCTCCAAATTAAGAATGTTGCGTAAATCAAGAGTGATTGACAAATTTCCCATTTGCCCATTACTCAGCTCTGGATTTATAGGATAAACATTAAGTGCCGCAGCAGAATATACAGCATGATAAGGCCTGTTTGCACCAAAATTATATTTTAGATTTGCATCAGCATCGTGTAAACATCCCGGTAGAATCCAACCGTCAACTGT
This sequence comes from Candidatus Phocaeicola faecipullorum, assembly GCA_018884025.1. Taxonomy (GTDB): domain Bacteria; phylum Bacteroidota; class Bacteroidia; order Bacteroidales; family Bacteroidaceae; genus Phocaeicola; species Phocaeicola faecipullorum. Next base: position 15,124 of record JAHLFB010000082.1, on the reverse strand, counting down.
CTGATCGATAACCTGTCCTGCTATAAGAGAGTGAGATCCATCTGTAGCATCAATCCTTTTGATATCCCATTCTCCATTAAGACCATACATTTCGAGATATGTCTTAGAACCAACGTCTTCACTTCCAAGTGTCATTGGATAAGCAAAGCAAGGTACAGATTTCGAAGTAGCTTCATAAAACTCCACTGGTTTATTATCAAAATTTACAGCTTTAGTAAATTTATTAAAACTAACTATCGCATATTTTGCATTTGAACCCCAAGGATTTAGCAGTTCATTTAAATCAAGAAGATTATTTCCTTCATTCATCTTGAGAATTCCATCTATTTGTGAAATAAGAGCCTGCAATAGCATTGTTTTATCAACACTATTAGCAACCGCATTCAACAATGGAGATATAAGCATCTTGTCAAGATAATTTATATGCAACTCTTTAAATAAAGGTTTGGTGACTTCACTTAACTCACCCTGTATCAGTTCAGTTAATACCTGATCTGTCTGTAAATAATCAATCAGGTTTTCAGATACAGAATTTAAAACAGCTTTTCTTGCCGTAGTTCCATCCTCGCTTGCTAAAGTTTCTCTACTCATCTCAAACTTTGAAACAATGCGCTGCAGCAATACCTCTGCATTAGGATTTGATGTGCTTACTTCCACAGTATCCCAATAGAAGAAATTGCTGGTTTTACCTTCCCCATCATCAGAAACTGCCTTTTCATAGAATCCTTTTACTGTAGGAAGATTGATTCTTGCATCAGAATATTTACCTGTATAATTAGTTACGATAGGAGCATTTTGCGCTTCTCCATTAACAAACTGTATCTCGTTCATATTTCCAAGGAAAACCACCTTATACTCACCATTTTCAAGAGTTACTGAAAACGGAGTGTAAGGCCAATCTATAGGCGCGCTAATTGTCCCGTTTTCACCAAAAAGATATTTATCATTTTCAGCCTTACCCGTATAGTATTGATAAACGCCATTCTGGTCTTTCTTATATATAATGTATCTTAGTGACTGTACACGACTACTAAGTCCTGTTATTGGAGTTCTTGAAATAGGACTATAAAGCCCTGAAGTGAACGTAGCTGTAAAATAGCCTTCAGGCTGTTCTTCTGCACCGACTCCGCTCTCCACTTCATCTATAATACTTTCCACTTCGCTGTCCTTAGAGCAAGAGGCAAGATAAGCAGAACCAGCCACTACAAGCGAAGCCATAAATATGTTTTTAAATATATTTTTCATTTTCCTATTCGTTTTTTATCTGTTAGTGTATTCCGTCCCAATCGTCATCATCAAGATTGATATCATTTCCAAATTCAAATCCTGATTTTCCTAATGTAATAGTGGAACGGGTATTAGGGAAGATATAGAATTGTTTCTCCGGAGCAACTGATATTGAGTTTATAGTAACATCCTTTTCATTCTTAAACTCAAGTTTAAGTTCTATACCATCAGAATCCGCTCCTTTTTCATAAATATACTTTGGTAATGATTCAAGCAACAATACTTCCGCATTATTCTTATCGAAATCGACAGGGAATGATTTCTTTATAGTAGCTGTTCCATTAAGATTTACATCGTATGAAAGATCTGTTTTAGTATCAACCGGAGAAGTTATAGGCTCAAAACCTATAGCAGAAGCTGCATAGGATATAGTAACATCTATTGTTTTTGCATTAACAAGTTTAGGAATTATACTAGTGGCATTTTTCATTACAGTGACCTGTACTTCGCCGCTTTTACGTTTTAAGACTGCTTTAATATTTTTTGTTTCAGCATTATATTCACCATCACCAGTCAGTCCTTCAATATTCAATTTACCCCCAGTTTGAGGTTTTCCATCTCTGTCAATTTCTCCTGTTGGTAGTATCTCAATATTCGATTTAAATATTTCTATACTTTCTACACCTGATTCAGGAAGATTTTCCGTAAATTGTCCAGATAAATTTGTATCTTTCGTCACGTTAGGAAGAGCGTATGTACCTTTTGTTGATGCTACTGTTATAATGTTGTATTTATAACGACAGGCCACGTCTCCCAAAACAATAAAATCACGAACTTTAGGTTCTTTCAACGTAATATCAATCGGCGAACCATTATATGGGAAACTATCTAGAAGTTTATAACCACCGTAATCAGTCCACTTATCCCAATAAATTATACCCAGAGCACCAAAACAACTTGCCGTACTCACCGCCTGATACACATACACCTTCACTTCATATTTATCAAGATTCACAGGAATATTAGCTCTTGACAATGAATTAAAATCGAGAGAGAATTTAACAGTAGAAACACTGCCCTCTGTATCACCCGGTTGCTGCGGGTTTTCTGTTTCTTCTTCATTTGGGGCAGTTGGTACATCGCTTGAGCATGACGCAAAAGCCATTGAGCATACTAATATGCTCATCACAATAACCTTAGATAAAAAAAATTTAACCATAACTCACAAAAAAATTAGATTTTACCATGAACGAGTCTGTCCACTACCCCACATACCATCACCATAATCCACATCAGGATTTTTATCAGGATCAATCTGAACATTACTAACACCAAGGATTGCGCCCTCGCATTCCAAATCTACCACCTCCGCACGAGGTGCTACATAAACTTCCTTCTTTTTCATTTGTTGATTAATCATTTCTCGCAAAATTTATTTTCACATCAAAAACGATGCAAAATTACGAAAGCAACTAAAGCCTGTTATTACAAAAGTTTGTCAATAAATTATACTTTTTATTCAAGTCTTTTTTCTCTGCGAAGCTCTAATGCGTTTCTACCAAATGTCTTTTTACAATATGTCGCAAAATAGGCCGGTGAAGAAAATGAATATTTATCCGCAAGTTCAGAGAATGGAATATCTGTCATAGTAATATCCTTATATATACTCTCATCTCTACGAGACATGAGCCAGTGTTTGGCTGTATCATTGAATGTTTCCTTAAATCGGCGGTTAAATGTACTTAAACTCATATTCGCCACTCCGGCAAACTCCTTGACATCCAATATTTTCTTATAGTTTGCCAATACAAAATCCTTAAAATCAATATTATCTCCCAATATAGGCGAGAAAAACAAAGCCAAATCCTGTTTAGAATATCCAGCCCGAAAATAAAGAAAAAGCTCCTCACGTTTTATAAGATGAAAATGCTTGCAACCGAGTCCGTCATTAAGGACATCAATCAACGATGAAAGAAATGCAGATATCCTATCATCAATCTTAATAGAATAAAAATGTACATCTGAACTTGAAGGTAAAAAAGAATTTAGTTCCTGAATGAAAAAACGTGAACAAAGTTTTAAATCAGAAGTAAAACTACAAAGTACCAAAGAACAAGCATCCAACGCCAACGCTTTAATGTCAAGATTCTTAGGCAGGAGAAACGCATTTCCTTCACCAACCTCCAATGGATTCTCTGAGTCATAGTTTATAGACAATAGCCCCTTTAAAATAAAAACTATAAAAGTCTCGTCAAGATATTTCCTTGTAATTATCCCACCTTTCTCACAATATAGAAGTTTAAATATACTTGTACGAGAAGTGGAATAGTGACTACAAGACAAATGTTCACTCCTATAATATAATTTCATATATCATATTTTTTCTGGTGCAAAGGTATATAAAAGATAATCGTTGGACGAAGCCGACATACAAAAAAAAAAAAACAATAATTTTTGTTTCAATAGAGACTAAAAAAGAGTTATATGTTAACGTTAACTAAATACAACAAGAAATATAACGAAGAAATTCATTATTACATTTACTCTTACAGTAAAATTATATAATCATACTCATGAATATCTATTGTAATCCATCTTTACACAACTGTAAAGAAACCTTACAGTTGCAATAACAGCCATTTTTCATAACAATCAGTATTTCAATGTTTTATATTTCTGGCACGATTATGGCATTAGTAATAGTGTAAAAACATCAGAAAAATGAAAAAGATATTTACACCTATAATGATTTCTATTGTAAGCCTCAGATGTATGGCTTCAGGGAACGACAGCATATCAACAGCCTCTTTGCCCGAAACCATGACATTACACGCATGTATGGAATACGCCATAGAATATTCAACCAAAAATGAAATACAAAATCTTGACAACGCAGACACCCGCATGGAAAGACGTGAAGCGATACTCAAGACATTCACACCTGCCATTGAGGCCGGTACATATGCTTACAGCAATTTCGGACGTGCCGTTGACCCGGAAACAAATACTTACACCAACACCACTTCCTTCAACAACGGATACTCGCTAAGCGCAAGCCTGACACTGTTCAACGGTTTTTCGGCCATAAACAATATCAGAATTTCAAAGACTGCAGTAAAAATGGGACTTTCACAGGAAGACAGACTGCGCGACGAACTTTGTCTGGCTGTAATGGAAGCATACTTCAACGTTCTTTATCACACAGAAATGACAGAGGTATTACGCAAACAGATAGAAGTATCAAAAGCCAGTCTCCAGCTGATGAAAAAACAATATGAACTCGGTCAAAAAAGTTATCCTGATGTAGCACAGATGGAAGCCGAACTTGCAGACAGGGAATATCAGTACACCACATCGTCAAACAACAGCGAAGACGCACTTCTTACATTAAAATCTGTAATGATGTGGCCAGTTGAAGAAGAACTTAAAATAGACCGTTCAATACTGGATGAGAAATTTTCTTCACTTGTTGAAGAAGAAGACCATACAAATGAAATTATGGATTACGCCGTTAGTTCACAACCATCGGCACTTATAGCCCAAGGTGAACTGGACAAAGCCAGATTTGCGCTCAACACAGCCAAATGGCAATTTCTTCCAAGTCTGTCACTAAACGGAGGATGGTCAACAAGCTACTACAGCTATCCAGGCAACAGCAGTTACAATGTACCTTCATTTCATTCACAATGGAAAAACAATGCCGGCGAATACATACAGCTAAGTCTCTCAATACCTATTTACGACAGATTATCGCGTTTCTCAAATCTATCAAAAAGGAAAAACGACTATCGCCGTGCGGAAGCACAATACCGGCAGACGGTACACGATATAAAATCGGAAGTAAGCCGTGCAGTACAGGACAAGGCAGGCGCACAGAAATCACTTATACTGGCTATAAAACGTACTAAAGCCCAGGAGGCCACTTACCAGCTGCATAAAAGGAAAATGATGCAGGGTATGGTATCGCCTATTGACTTTCAGACAATCACTACTTCATTTCTGAACTCACAGGCAGAGGAACTTAACGCACTCCTGCAATATTATCTGAAACGCAGCGTGGTGAAATATTATAAAGGAATAAGTTATATTAATCAGTGAGTTTGTCAGTTTTTAAGTTTATTAGTTTGTGGATGATAACACAAACAAACTTAAAAACTCAAAACTTAAAACATAAACTCAAAAACTTAATAACTAAAAATGGACAGAGCTATAGAAAAGAAAAAAGGAATGGCACTGGTATTCAGCAAGAAAGCATTACCATACTGGGGAGGTGGACTACTGGTTTGCCTGATAGGATATATTCTGCTGAGAGACAATGTAAGCACACTGAGAGTAAATGCGGAAACCCTCTCAATAAATAAGGTAATGTCAGGAGAATTCAATGACTATATCCGAATTTCCGGTCAGGTACAGCCTATGACAACCATCCAGCTTAGCCCTCTTGAAACCGGAGTAGTAAAAGAGATATTCATGGAAGAAGGTTCGCACGTGAAAGCCGGCGACAAAATCCTGCGCCTTACAAACGAAAATCTTGATATGCAAATATTGAACTCGGAAGCCGACCTTGCCGAAAAGGAAAATATCCTCCGCAACACAATGATTTCAATGGAACAGCAACGTCTGAGCGTAAATCAGGAAATGCTACAGTTGGAAATGGAAGTCAGACGCTATCGCAGAGCTTACGAATCGCAGAAATCACTATTTGATGAAAATCTTATTGCCAAAGAAGATTACCTGAAAGCGGAAGAAGATTACCAACTGGCCAAAGACAAACTGGAACTCGTAAAGGAACGTTCCGTACAGGACAGCCTTTACCGCAGCGTACAGGTAGAACAGATGCAGGAAAGCCTGAGCAATATGCGAATCAATATGCAGATGATACGCAAAAGAAAAGACAACCTTGTTATAACCGCTCCTATAGACGGTGAACTAGGATTGCTTGATGTTGTTCTCGGACAGTCCATACCGTCAGGCAGTAAAATAGGACAGATAAACACTCTTGACAGCTACAAGATTGAGGCCCAGATAGACGAACATTATATCGACCGTGTCACTTCAGGTCTGGAAGCAGAGTTTGAAAGACAGGACGAATCATTCCATGCCGTTATACGCAAGGTCTATCCTGAGGTGCGCGACGGAAAGTTCAAGGCCGACTTCAAGTTCAGCGGAGTACAGCCTGAGAATATCCGTACAGGTCAGACATACTATCTGAACCTTCAGTTGGGACAACCGGAAGAAGCCATTATGATTCCTCGCGGCACATTCTACCAGAAGACAGGCGGACGATGGATTTACGTGATTACCGAGGACGGTTCGAAAGCTTATAAAAGAGAAATACGTATAGGTCGCCAGAACCCTCAGTATTACGAAGTGCTTGAAGGTCTGCAGCCTGGAGAAAAGGTCATCACATCGGGATATGACAATTTCGGCGACAACGACTGTCTGGTGTTGAATTAGGCAACAAGGCTTCAGTTACGAGTTGACAAGTTTCTCCATCCGGATGGCAACCTTATCAACTCGTCACCTAAAAAACTTAAAAACTTAAAAACTCATGAAAAGTTATTTCAGATTTTTGTCACGAAACAAGCTGTATACCACAATCGAAGTATTCGGTATGGCAATAGCCATTGCGTTTGTGGTATTCATAGGCTCGTTTGTAATACGTGAATATAATACCGATTCGGAAATCAAGAAGCGGGGGAACATCTATATAGGACATTCCGAAAGACTATTTTTCGGAAGCGCCACAATAAAAGAGCAGCTTGAAGGAAAATTTCCTGAAGTGGAAGATATGTGCAGAATGATGAATACACACATCTTCGGAGGACTTAAAATGACTTTTCAGGCAGGCGATTATACCGACCGCCAGAAAGCATCAATAGTGGATGAGAATTTCTTCAGGTTCTTTCCTTTCCCATTGGAATCAGGAACACCGGAATCCGTTCTGAAAGAAAAGAACTCGGTAGTTATTTCACGTACATTTGCCAATAAGGTGTTCGGGAAAGAAGACCCTATCGGCAAATCTATCAAAATCGATGTTAACGGAAATACGGCCAATCTGAACATTACCGGAATTTTCAGCGATTTCAAAAACACTACGTTCTATTCGCCTGAAATAATCTACCGCATTGATATGGTAAAGGATCTTGACAGCTCACTTGTAGGAAACGGCAACGGTTCAACTGTCCTGTTTATAAAAGCAGCAGAAGGAACAGACATTCAGTCACTTGAAGACAAAATGGAAGAAATTGTCCGGAAAGAAGACTTTCTGTATGTATATGGGTTGTGTAAAGACTTCCTTCTTACACCTTTCGATAAAATAAGCTACAGTGCAGTAGAAGCTACAGCTCCGTTTGAAGGTCTTATAGACGCAAGTTTCATAAAACTGTTTACAGCTGCCGGAATATTTCTCCTGCTGTTCGCCGTACTTAATTATATTTCGCTCACGGTTGCACAAACAGGATTCAGAGCAAAGGAAATGGCTTCAAGGCGACTTCTAGGTACACAACAATCAGGAATAATCGCCAGATATATATCTGAATCATTTATTCTTACAGTTATATCTTTTGCCTTTGCGCTAATCTTTGTAAAACTGATATCACCTCATCTGAGTGAACTTATAGGAAAAGAAATTTCTCCACTCAAAGATATGGGATGGATGGAGATACTGTTTATTATACTGCTGCTCGTAGTCCTATCGGTATTGTCAGGCATTATACCTGCGCTTCTTGTTTCAAAATACAAGCCAATAGACGTAGTGCGAGGTAATTTTGCACGAACCAGCAAAATGACTTTAGGTAAAATTCTGATAGGTTTCCAGAGCGGAGTGGCATTCATTACGTTAGGGCTTTCAGCAGTCATGTTCATACAACTGAAACACATGACTGAAAAGCCAATGGGATATGAAAAAGAAAACAGAATAAGCATACAGAACGCAAGCAAACCTTTGGATTATCACATTGAAGAACTGAAATCACTGGCATGTGTAGAAAAGGTCGGTTGGCAACAGTTTGAGCCTATGACTCTAGGAACATCAGGAACTTCGTTCAAGATTAACGGCATAGACCAGAAATTCGATATGTATTATGGCGACCAGTCCGCTTTCGAAATACTCGGTTTCAAGGTTTTACGCAAAAACGGAGAAGCACTCAATCAATGTGCATGGCTTCCCGAATCGACTATGAGAGCCTTAGGACTTGATTATGACTGTACACAGGTCAATCTGGATTCAGGTGGAATGTTCCCCGTTTGCGGTATTATAGAAGACTATCATAAAGGAACTGCTAATACACAAACAAGAGGAGGATTTCTGGACATAGCGTGGATTAAGGAAATGGAAAAGGAAGAAGATTTCAGAATCCTGCGAACACTTGTAGTAAAAGTTTCCGGCGACGAGAACAAGGCTGAGAACGATATAAAAGCTTTCTACAAAAGTAAAGGTTTTTCGGAAGATGAAATAGTAGTAAAAACTTATAATAAAATGATTTCCGACCTGTATTACTCAGAGCAACAAGACCTGAAACTCATAGCAGTATTCACCATGCTTACCCTTCTGCTGACGATACTGGCTATGTTTGCCATGAGCACGTATTATGCACGCCAGCACTCAAAAGAAGCCGCCCTGAAAAAGGTTATGGGAAGCAGCAGACTGCAGCTTTTTATCGAGACTTCATCAGGGTTCATAAAGTCAGTAGGTATCTCAATCATAATTGCATTGCCGATTACATGGGTAGCCGTAAGCAAGTGGCTTGAAGGATACAGTTACAGAATAGACAATCCAGTATATGTTTACATCATAGCCATAATGGTAATGCTTCTCATAGCACTACTTTCCATAAGCTGGCAGATGATAAAACTGATGAATACCAACCCTGTAAAATCGCTGAAAGCAGAATAAAAAAACGTTAAAAAAAAATGCTTCGTCATTTTAGATAAAACGACGAAGCGTTTAATTCCAAACAACGAGGCATTTTTTTTAAGCGAGCCATATATTAATAACCATAAACTTAAAAACTCTAAAGAATATGATTAAAGTAACTAACCTCAGCAAAGTTTTCCGTACAGAAGAAATTGAAACTACAGCATTGAACGAAGTGTCTTTCGAAATAAAAGAAGGTGAATTTGTAGCCATCATGGGTCCGTCAGGATGTGGCAAGTCAACACTGTTGAACATACTCGGTCTGCTGGACAATCCTACAGAAGGCAGCTATGAGCTGTTGGGACAGGAAGTGGCAAACCTGAAAGAACGCGAACGTACCAAATTCCGCAAAGGCAATCTGGGCTTTGTGTTCCAGAGCTTCAACCTGATAGACGAACTGAATGTGTTTGAAAACGTGGAACTGCCTCTGAAATATCTCAACATCGGCGCGGCAGAACGCAAACAGCGTGTTACAGAGATTCTGAAAAGAATGAACATCAGTCACCGTTCACACCACTTTCCGCAGCAGTTGTCCGGTGGTCAGCAGCAGCGTGTGGCAATAGCCCGTGCCGTAGTGTCAAACCCTAAACTGGTACTTGCCGACGAGCCTACCGGTAACCTCGACTCAAAGAACGGTAAGGAAGTTATGGACCTGCTCACTGAGCTGAACTCTGAAGGCACAACTATAGTAATGGTGACACACTCACAGAAAGACGCGTCAGTAGCACAAAGAATCATCAATCTGTTCGACGGACGTATTGTGGGTGACGTAAGAAATGAATTGTAAATGTAAGTTTTTGAGTTTATCAGTTTTTGAGTTTGTTATCATAAAACCGACTAAAGAAACTATAAACTTAAAAAATCAAAAACTTAAGAACTTAAAATGAGAAGCATTATCAGACTATTCAAAGGTGCAGGAATACTTAACCTGTTAGGTATGACGGTTGCCTTTGCGGCAATATACATTATAATGGTTCAGGTGAATTACGACTGGAACTACAACAGTAAAATCAAGGACTTGAACCGGATATTCATCATGGCATATAAAGACTGGTACGAAGAAGGCAAATATAGCGTAAATATCAGTCGTCCGATTGCAGAATCTATATTAAAGCAGTCATCGATAGTAGAGTCTTATACGGTAATCCAACCACACGGAAATTCTTCTGCGAAAATAAAGAAAGGTGATGAAACGAGAAAAGTAGAAATGAATATCACAGAAGTGACAAGCAAAGCTTTCAATCTTTTTGGTTTTGAAGCCATAGCCGGTACATTCGATGGAATGAACAAAGAAAAGACTGTGGCCATAAGCGAAAAGACCGCTAAAAAATTCAACTTAAAACCAGGGGACATCATCTGGATTGATACATACACAAAGCTGAATGAACAAAGAACAGTTACTGCCATATATAAAGGGATGCCGACAAATTCATTGTTCGGTAATATAGATTTGATTTATTGTGATATGCTTGAAACTGAGAACATTGAAAATTACAGTGAATGGTCATACAAATATTATGTAAAACTAAATAGCTCCGAAAGCATAGAAGACTCTAATGACAATATAAACAAAATAGCAAAAAGCGTACTTCAAAAAATAACAGATGAAAATACTGCAGAACAATCAACCGAAGAAGAATATATAGACGAACATGCAGTAAGACTGTTCCCGCTTGACGGCTTACAGTTCAACAATATAGTATCAGACAATTTCACATCATACCAGTGTAATAAAACAACAACTGTAACTCTATTCGTTGTTTCAATCCTTATTCTGGTTATAACCCTAATCAACTATCTTAACTTTTTCATGGCACAGATACCGGTAAAGTTGAGGTCTGTAAATACCAAAAAAATTTTAGGAAGCTCCAGATTATCTTTAGTCACAGGGTTTATAATAGAATCGGCAATACTGGTAATAGTATCATTGCTTCTGGCATATATTATTGTAAAGGTGATAGGAAATTCTACATACGCAGAACTTATAAGTTGTCCGTTGAATATAGAGGAGAATGTAAACATTGCTGTTTTAACATTATGCGTGGCTTTGATAATGACAATTTCGGCAAGTCTGTATCCGGCAATGTATATAACCTCATTTTCTCCGGCATTGGCTTTAAAAAGTACAATGGGTACTGCACGCAAGGGAAAATCTTTCAGATACATTCTTGTAGGTTTTCAGTTCACAATCTCAATTATTTTCATAATGTGTGCTGCTTTCATAAAGATACAGTATGACTATATGATGAATTATGACATGGGATTCAATAAGGAATCTCTTTATACTGTAAAAGTCCCTGCGAACTGGAACAACCATGACCTATTCACGTCCGAACTGCAGAATAACATAGCCATAAAAGAAGTGGCATGGGGAGATTCTCCTTTAGTAAGTGCTTTCAGAATGAGTTGGGGACGAGACTTCAACGGTAAGGAAATTTATTTCACCTGCTATCCTGTATCTTATAACTTCCTGAGATTTATGGGTATAAGCATTTCTGAAGGACGTGACTTTACTGAATCCGACGAAAGAAGCGATAAAGGTATTTTCATTTTCAACAAAAAAGCAAAAGAAGATTTCGGACTAACCCTCGAAAGTAAAATTCAAGGGCATGCAGGAGAAACAGACATTGCAGGCTTTTGCGAAGATTTCAAGTTTATGCCTTTACATTATAAGGTAGAACCTTTTGCTTTTTACGTTTTTGGAAAGAATCCATGGAGAGTACCAGCCCATCTTTATATAAGAAGCAACCATGGAGCTACATACAATGAAGTGCAGGAAGCAGTAAGGAAAGTAACCGCAAAAATAGTTCCGGACTTCAATACAGATGAAATAGACCTTAAGTTTTTCGATGAAGAGTTGGGAAGACAGTATGAAAAGGAAGAAAAACTCATAAGCCTTATAACGCTGTTCACCATACTTGCAGTAGTCATATCACTGATGGGAATAATCGGTCTGCTTATGTTTGAGACCAAGTTCCGCAGAAAGGAAATAGGTCTGCGAAGAGTTCACGGGGCAAGCATAAGCGAGATACTGGAAATGTTCAACCGCAAGTTCTTCTACATACTGCTTATAAGCTTCCTGATAGCTGCACCTGTGGGATATATCATAATGGATTATTACTATAGTACATTCGCATACCGTTCTCCGTTGCACTGGTGGGTATTCCTACTGGCATTTGTCATGGTAGCAATAGTAACGGCAGGAGTAGTCACTCTGTGCAGTTACAAGGCTGCATCGGAAAATCCGGCTGAGACACTGAAAAACGAATAAACAATAATCTTAGTTTCTGAGTTTGTCAGTTTTTAAGTTTGTTATCATCATCCAACTCAAAAACTCAAGAACTCAAAGACTTAAAAACTCAAAAAAACGATATGCAAGCACTTAGAAACATTAAATATACTTTAAGAAAATACTTCGTACCAATGCTTATGAGCCTTATAGGTCTGATTCTGGCATTCAGCGCCTTTATGCTCATATCCGTACAGCTGGACTTCGAAAAGGGGTTCGACAGATTCCATCCTGACGCCGATAACATCTACAGGGTGGATCTTTCGGATAATAATACCATTTTCCGTTCGATACTTCCTCCGGGATTTTCGAACGAGGTGATACGTTCTTCAAGTCATATCGTGGCTGGAACTGTGGTATGTCCGTTCTTAGGCGAGGTATATATCACCACTATGAAAGACGGAGTATCCAGCGGATTCATAGAAACCGCCAATGTGGTGAGTGAAGATTTTTTTAAGGTATTCGGAATAAAGATTGTAGAAGGAGATCCAGCTACACTGTCGAAGAACGAACAGCTTGCCATTCCGCAAAGTACGGCATGCAAGATTTTCGGCAACGAATCTCCTATAGGGAAACAGGTGAAGATTAAGTCCGGTACCGGATTTCTGCGTTCCGACAAATGGACTGTAGGTGCCGTTTACGAAGACTTGCCCGCAAACTCGCAGATACGAAACGAGATATACATGAAGATTCCGGATTTCTTCCTTCAGAACTTCGGAGCAAGCAACTTTGTATGCTATCTTCGTCTTGATGACAGCGAGAATGTTTCTCTGGTGGAAGATGAATTCAACAGCAAGTTCGAGTTTGATAAATACCGTGGTCTCACCCCTATCTATCTCACACCGCTGGTTGACGTATATTTTCAGGAAGAGAAGTCTGACGGACGTGTGTTCAGGAGCGGAAGTCTCACACAATACAATGTACTGACCATTATCTCATTCCTCATAATAATTGTAGGCCTGCTGAACTTCACAAATTTCTATACCTCGCTCATTCCGTCAAGACTGAAGTCCATCAACACCAGAATAATACTTGGCGAGGACACCCGCACGATACGTATGGAGACAATTCAGGAAACTGTCCTGTTGTCGCTCATAGCATTTACAGGAGCTGTGATTGCAGTTGCTTTCCTCTCTCCTGCCGTCACAGAAATAGGAATCGTAAACACTGCATTCAGCTTTGAGAAGAATTCTTCCATTGTAATCATAACACTACTTCTGGCACTGTCAGGCGGAATACTTTCAGGAATTTATCCTGCATTCTTCGCCACATCATATACCGGAGAACTTGCAATGAGAGGCAACTTCAACCTAAGTTCTTCCGGTATGAAAATCAAGAAGGCTCTCCTATGCGTGCAGTATGCCATTTCGTGCTCATTGATTCTGTTCATAGCGGCAATATATCTGCAAAACAGAATGATGCTTCAGTTCGACCCGAAGTTTGACAAAGACCGCATCGCCATTGTAGGACTGACAAGTGATATAGTGAAGAACAAAGGCACGTGGATAAAGGAAGAACTTCAGAAATATCCTGAAATAGAGAATGTGGCATTCGCGTCCGAAAGATTTGGGGCACAGGACACTTATTGCACTGAGGGAATAGAATATAACGGAACAGACATTCCAAGCTTCCTGATATATGTCACTCCTGATTTTCCGGAGGTGATGGGAATAAAGATGACAGAAGGGAAAACATTCCCTAAAACGAGCAAAGGAGACATTATAGTAAACCGGTATATGAAGGAGAATTACGGTGTGGAACTCGGAAATATCCCTTCCATGGAAGCAGAGGCAATAGGCATATGCGACAATATAAACTTCACATCCATGCGCAAAAGTCAGAGTGCTGTATGCTTTGTTTCGCTACCGGCCGAAAGCGGATATCTGTCGGATATGTTTGTAAGACTTTCTTCCGGATACGACAGAGCTGCAGCGGTATCCCATATAAAGGAGATAATAAGTAAAGTGGAACCCGAATATCCTACCGAAGTATTGTTTTACGACAATGTGGCCGCCGCACAATATCAGCGTGAGAATTCTTTCGCCAACACGATGCTATGTTTTTCAATAATAGCAATAGTATTGTCACTGGTCGGTGTCTTCTCTATGGTGATATTCGACATTCAGCATAAGAGAAAGGAAATAGCCATTCGCAAAGTGTTCGGGGCAGAATACACTGATGTACTCTGGCTGGGAAACAAGCCGTACTTCTTTATTGTTCTGGCTGGTTTCATAATCTCTATACCCGTGTCAGTGATAGCGATAAACGAATACCTTCGGGGATTTGCCATGAAAATAAATATGTCATGGTGGATATTTCTGATAGTGTTCCTGTTCATACAAGCGCTTACGGCGATACTGGTAGTATTAAGATATAACTCAATAGCACTTGAATCTCCAAATACATCATTGGAAACTGAATAAATAAAAATCTCTCTAAGAAGACCGCAGGCCACATCAGTTCGTGATGAATGTATGTGCCTGCGGATATTTTTTTCTATATCAGGCCATAAATAAACTCCAAAACTTATATTTTTGCACATAAAGTAAAAAAGAGAATATGAACAAAGCCAAAATATTAGTAGTAGATGATAATAGCGGAATAAGGGCAGCACTCCAACTGCTACTGCCTAAATACTTCAAGGAAGTAAAGGCTGTGGCATCACCCAACGTCATAAACTCACAGTTAAG
>JAHLFB010000081.1 GCA_018884025.1 Candidatus Phocaeicola faecipullorum | reverse complement strand
AATATTCCGGTCTCGTGGGCTCGGAGATGTGTATAAGAGACAGATCGTGGGCGCAGGAAATTTGCGGGGATCTGACACTAGTACGAGAGGACCGTGTTGGACAGACCTCTGGTTTGCCGGTTGTGCCGCCAGGTGCACCGCCGGGTATCTAAGTCTGGATCGGATAAGTGCTGAAAGCATCTAAGTACGAAGCCGGCCACAAGATTAGATTTCTTAGGGTCGTCAAAGACTATGACGTTGATAGGATGCAGGTGTAAAGCTGGAGACAGCAAAGCCGAGCATTACTAATTGCCCGTCAACTTTTGTTGTCACGCGTCACAGCGGGTGACATATACTTTCAGCTCAAATAAATAAAAAAAATAGAGTTTTTTACTGTTGGGCTTTTGCTTGTTGTCTTCATGTTTCAAGAAGATGAATAAAGAAATTCAGGTGGTTATGGCACGAAGGTTCCACCTCTTCCCATTCCGAACAGAGAAGTTAAGCTTCGTCACGCCGATGGTACTGCATATTGTGGGAGAGTAGGTAGCCGCCGTTTTAGAGAGAATCCCCGAGGTATAAAACTTCGGGGATTTTTGCGTTTATAGACTTTGTAAACCTAGATTATGAAGCATAAATTTTTCGTTACCATAAATTTATTGTAAATTTACAACATTGTATAAAAATAATAATTTTATGATAATAAAATCCATTTTAGATACAGATTTGTATAAGTTTACAACATCATACGCTTATATCAAGTTATTTCCATATGCGGTAGGTACTTTTAGTTTTAAAGACCGTGATGAGACTGAATATTCTGATGAGTTTTTAAAAGCATTGAAGAAGGAATTTAATGATTTTAAAAATGTAGGATTGTCGGATGAAGAATTGGAATACATGTCGCAAAATTGCAGATTTATGCCTAGAGTTTACTGGGAGTGGTTGTCTTCTTTTAGGTTTAATCCTGAAAAAATAGAAGTCTGGTTGGATGAGAACAGACATTTGCATATAGAAGTGACTGATTATCTGTATAAAGTTACTCTTTATGAAGTACCTATATTGGCTATTGTATCTGAGATTAAGAATAAATTTCTTAATCAGACAATAGAGAAAAGTAAGATTATTGAAAGATTGAAAGGAAAAGTTGATTTGTCTAATAAAAATGCTTTGCCTTTTTCTGAATTTGGTACAAGAAGGAGGTTTTCATTTGAAGTTCATGAGATGGTTGTTGACTATTTAAAGTCAAATTCTAAGTATTGTACAGGAACGTCGAATTGTTATTTGGCTATGAAGTATAATATGCGTCCTATGGGTACGCATCCGCATGAGTGGTTTATGTTTCATGGGGCACAGTTCGGATATAAGCATGCCAATTATATGGCTTTGGAAAATTGGGTAAATGTTTATGATGGCGATTTGGGTACTGCATTATCCGATACATATACTTCTGAGTCTTTTCTTACAAATTTTAGTAGAAAACAAGCTAAGTTATTTGATGGAGTCAGATGTGACTCAGGTAATGAAATAGAGTTTGTTGACAAATTGATAGATAGATATAAAGAACTTGGAATTGATCCCGCTACAAAGACCATAATATTTAGCAATGCCCTTGATTTTGAAAAAGCACTGTCGCTATATAAATATTGTGAAGGTAGAATTCGTTGTTCATTTGGTATAGGTACTAATTTGACAAATGATACAGGTTATCAGCCTTCAAATATCGTTATGAAACTTTCCAAATGTAAAATGAATAACAATCAGGAATGGAGGGAATGTATTAAGTTGTCTGATGATATGGGAAAACATATGGGCAGTATAACAGAAGTTCAGGCCTGCATGCATGAATTACGGATTGATTAAATAATTGTATATAAATAATATAATAATAGTAATAATAGATTGCTGCTATTAAATTGTTGTTAATAATCAGAAAAAACTTTCATTTTATTTTATTATTCCAAAATATTATATACCTTTGCATCGAACAAATAAAGAATAATCATGAATACAATGTTTTTACATATTTTGCTATGCGGTATTATTATTCTACTAGGAACACTGGTGGGAAGTGAGTCGCGTGCATACTGATGTAAAAACAGAATGATATATCAAGCCTTTCTCACTTCCCTGTGCGAAAGGCTTTTTTTTGATAACTATATAAAATGCAAAGAATATGAGTGAGAGATTATTTATTTTTGACACAACTCTTCGAGATGGTGAGCAGGTTCCTGGTTGTCAGCTTAATACTGTAGAGAAAATTCAGGTTGCCCGTCAGTTGGAAGCACTTGGAGTGGACATAATTGAAGCTGGTTTTCCGGTATCCAGTCCGGGTGATTTTAATTCAGTGATAGAAATATCAAAGGCAGTGACATGGCCTACTATCTGTGCCCTTACGCGTGCAGTTCAGAAAGATATTGATGTAGCTGCAGAGGCTTTGAAATATGCAAAGCATAAAAGAATTCATACAGGAATCGGTACATCAGATTCACATATCAAGTATAAGTTCAATTCAACAAGAGAAGAAATTATAGAACGTGCTGTTGCAGCAGTGAAATATGCAAAACGATATGTAGAGGATGTAGAATTTTACGCTGAAGATGCCGGACGTACCGAAAATGAATATCTTGCACGTGTGGTTGAAGCTGTAATCAAAGCAGGTGCTACAGTTGTTAATATTCCTGATACAACAGGTTATTGTCTTCCGGAGGAATATGGTGCAAAAATCAAGTATTTGATGGAACATGTTGACGGAATAGATAAGGCTATTCTATCAACGCATTGCCATAATGATTTGGGGATGGCTACAGCAAATACTATTTCCGGCGTTCTTAATGGTGCGAGACAGGTAGAAGTAACTATCAACGGTATCGGTGAGAGAGCCGGAAACACATCTCTTGAAGAGGTAGCCATGATTCTTCGCTGTCATAAAGATATAGATATTGATACTAATATAAATACTCAGAAAATATATCCTACAAGCAGAATGGTTTCTAGCCTGATGAATATGCCTGTCCAGCCTAACAAGGCTATTGTAGGACGTAATGCCTTTGCACATTCGTCGGGAATACACCAGGATGGAGTATTGAAGAATGTTCAGACTTACGAAATTATCGATCCTAAGGATGTTGGTATTGATGATAATGCTATCGTATTGACAGCACGTAGTGGACGAGCAGCATTGAAACACAGACTTCATATTCTTGGTCTGGATATGACACAGGAGAAACTTGACAAAGTTTATGAGGACTTCCTGAAGCTTGCCGACAAGAAGAAAGATATCTCTGACGATGATATAATGGTATTGGCAGGTGCTGACAGAAACGTGAACCATCATATCAAATTGGAATATTTGCAAGTTACAAGTGGTGTAGGGGTTCGTTCTGTTGCAAGTCTTGGACTTAACATATCAGGTGAGCATTTCGAGGCAGCTGCTACCGGTAATGGTCCTGTGGATGCTGCTATTAAAGCAGTTAAGCAGATTATCAAGCGCCAGATGACCCTGAAGGAATTTACTATTCAGGCTATCAGTAAGGGTAGTGATGATGTTGGTAAAGTACATATGCAGGTGGAATATGACGGTCAGATGTATTATGGCTTCGGAGCTAATACAGACATCATTGCCGCATCTGTGGAGGCTTATATAGACTGTATCAACAAGTTCAGAAAATGAAACTTAATTAATAATTAACAATTAAAAATTAATAGTGATTGGTTTTGTTTATATAGATATCAATATTACTTACAATCTTAAATTTACATGAATACTTTATTTGACAAAATATGGGATGCACATGTAGTGCAGAAGGTGGAAGAAGGACCTACCCAATTATATATAGACCGTCTTTATTGCCACGAAGTGACAAGTCCGCAGGCTTTTGCCGGTATGCGTGCCCGTGGATTGAAATGTTTCCGTCCTGAGAAAATCTATTGTATGCCGGATCATAACACTCCGACTCACGACCAGGACAAACCTATAGAAGACCCAGTTTCAAAAGCACAGGTAGATGCTTTGGCACAGAATGCAGCAGATTTCGGTCTGACGCATTTCGGAATGATGAACAAAAAGAATGGTATTATCCACGTGGTAGGACCGGAGAGAGGATTGACACTTCCGGGAATAACTATCGTATGTGGTGACTCGCATACATCTACCCACGGTGCCATGGGAGCCGTAGCTTTCGGTATCGGAACAAGTGAAGTGGAAATGGTTATGGCATCACAGTGTATTCTTCAGGCACGCCCAAAGACAATGCGTATTACTATCGACGGAAAACTTGGTAAAGGAGTGACTGCAAAAGACGTAGCTCTTTATATGATGTCAAAGATGACTACAAGTGGTGCAACAGGATATTTCGTAGAATATGCCGGAGAAGCTATCCGCAGCCTTACTATGGAAGGACGTCTTACGCTGTGTAACCTGTCTATCGAGATGGGAGCACGTGGCGGTATGATAGCTCCGGACGAAGTGACTTTCGAATACATCAAAGGACGCGAATATGCACCTAAGGGAGAAGAGTGGGATAAAGCTCTTGCTTATTGGAAGACCTTGAAAAGCGATGATGACGCTGTATTCGATAAAGAAGTCCGTTATGATGCAGCTGATATTCAGCCGATGATTACATACGGAACTAATCCTGGTATGGGCATGGCAATTACTTCGAATATTCCAACTACAGATGGTATGAGTGAAGTGGAAAAAGGTTCTTTCGAGAAATCTATGCAGTACATGGGATTTACTCCAGGTGAAAGTCTTATAGGAAAGAAAGTGGATTATGTTTTCCTGGGTGCATGTACAAACGGACGTATAGAAGATTTCCGCGCCTTTGCTTCAATCGTTAAAGGACGTAAGAAAGCTGATAATATTACTGCATGGCTCGTTCCGGGCTCATGGATGGTGGACGAACAGATTCGTGAAGAAGGCTTGGACAAAGTTCTTGAAGAAGCCGGATTTGAAATACGTCAGCCGGGATGCTCTGCATGTCTTGCCATGAATGACGACAAAATACCTGCTGGTAAATATTCTGTTTCTACAAGCAACAGAAACTTTGAGGGACGTCAGGGACCTGGCTCAAGAACATTGCTTGCAAGTCCGCTTACAGCCGCAGCTGCAGCAGTAACAGGAGTGATAACAGATCCAAGAACACTTATGTAATCAGTAAAATTGAGTATAACAATGAAACAGAAATTCAATATAATAACAAGCACTTGTATCCCTTTGCCTTTGGAAAATGTGGATACAGACCAGATAATCCCGGCACGTTTCCTCAAGGCTACAACACGTGATGAGAAATTTTTCGGTGACAATCTTTTCCGCGACTGGAGATATAATCCGGATGGCTCGTTGAATAAAGACTTTGTTCTCAACAATCCTAAATACAGTGGACAGATACTGGTGGCAGGAAAGAACTTCGGAAGCGGTTCAAGCCGTGAGCATGCGGCATGGGCTATAGCCGGATATGGCTTCAGAGTGGTAGTGTCAAGTTTCTTTGCCGATATCCACAAGAATAATGAACTTAACAATTTCGTTCTTCCGGTAGTGGTCAGCGAAGAATTCCTGAAAGAACTTTTCGATTCTATATATGCAGACCCGAAAACTGAGGTAGAAGTAAATCTTCCGGAACAGACCATCACCAACAAGGCTACAGGCAAATCGGAGAAATTCGAGATAAATGCTTATAAAAAGCATTGTCTGATGAACGGTCTGGACGATATAGATTTCCTTGTAGAAAACAGGGACAAGATAGCAGCATACGAAGAAGCTGTAAGTAACAGATAATAATTGAACTGATAAATATGGATCATCCTGTAATAGAAATAATGGATACAACACTCCGCGACGGTGAACAGACCAGCGGAGTATCGTTTGTACCACACGAAAAATTGATGATAGCTCGCATGCTGCTCGAAGACCTGAAGGTTGACAGGATAGAGGTGGCATCGGCACGCGTGTCCGACGGAGAACTGAATGCAGTCAGGATGATATGCGATTGGGCAGCACGCCACAATATGCTATATAAGGTAGAAGTACTTGGCTTTGTGGACGGAACTGTCTCTGTTGATTGGATACATGATGCTGGAGGCCGGGTTATAAACCTTCTTTCAAAAGGCTCGGAGAAGCATTGCCACTATCAGCTGAAGAAAACACTTGAGGAACATCTTGAAGATATTCGCCGTACAGTGGCATACGCTTTGGACCGCGATATGGAGGTAAATCTTTATCTGGAAGACTGGAGTAACGGTATGAAAGACTCTCCGGAGTACGTTTACGGACTTATTGACGGGTTGCTTGATGCGGGAATAAGGCGTTTTATGCTGCCCGATACTTTAGGTATCCTTAATCCTCTTCAGGTGATAGAGTATATGCGCAAGATGAAGAAACGCTATCCTGATTTGCATTTCGATTTCCATGCACACAATGACTATGACCTGGCTGTCAGCAATGTATTGGCTGCAGTTTTGAGCGGTGTGAAAGGTCTTCATACTACAATTAATGGTCTAGGAGAGCGTGCAGGGAATGCTCCTCTTGCCAGTGTGCAGGCGATCTTGAAAGACCATTTTCAGGCTATCACACATATTGACGAGAGTCGTCTGAATGAAATAAGCCGTACTGTTGAATCATATTCTGGTATAAGTATTCCTGCCAATAAGCCTATAGTGGGACAGAATGTGTTTACCCAGGTGGCAGGTGTTCATGCCGACGGTGACAGCAAGAACAATCTTTATTTTAACGATCTTCAGCCGGAACGTTTCGGTCGTGTGAGGGAATATGCTCTTGGTAAGAACTCTGGTAAAGCAAATATCCGGAAAAATCTGGAAAGTCTGGGACTGGAACTGGATGAAGAATCCATGCGTAAAGTGACAGACCGTATCATCGAACTTGGCGACCGCAAGGAACTTGTGACTCAGGACGACTTGCCTTATATCATAAGTGATGTGCTCAAACATGATACAGTAGATAAAAAGGTCAAGCTTTTGAGCTACTTTGTCACTCTTGCACAAGGATTGAAACCTATGGCTACATTGAGTATCGAGATAGATGGTAAAGTATATCAGGAAAGCTCAAGCGGTGACGGTCAGTATGATGCCTTTGTGCGTGCATTGCGCAAGATATATAAAGGAACATTGAATCGTAAGTTCCCTATGCTTGTGAATTATGCTGTTACAATTCCACCGGGCGGACGTACCGACGCATTTGTACAGACAGTGATAACATGGAACTACGAAGATAAGGAATTCCGTACTCGCGGTTTGGATGCTGACCAGACGGAAGCAGCAATTAAAGCTACAATAAAAATGTTGAATCTTATTAATTAGAATAATAAACTTAAAACTCAAATACAATGGATTTTAAAATAGCAGTATTAGCCGGTGACGGAATAGGACCGGAGATTTCCGTACAGGGAGTAGATGTAATGACAGCCGTTTGCGAGAAATTCGGCCATAAAGTTTCATACGAATATGCTATCTGTGGTGCAGATGCAATAGATAAAGTGGGCGATCCGTTCCCGGAAGCAACTTACGAGGTATGTAAGAATGCAGATGCGGTATTGTTCTCTGCAGTAGGAGATCCTAAATTTGATAATGATCCGACTGCAAAAGTCCGTCCTGAACAGGGACTTTTGGCTATGCGCAAAAAACTCGGATTATTTGCAAACATCCGTCCTGTACAGACTTTCAAATGCCTGGTACACAAGTCTCCTCTTAAGGCAGAACTTGTTGATGGGGCAGATTTCCTTTGCATCCGCGAGTTGACAGGAGGTATGTATTTCGGCGAAAAATATCAGGATAACGACAAGGCATACGATACAAATATGTACACTCGTCCTGAAATCGAAAGAATCCTGAAAGTAGGTTTCGAATATGCAATGAAGCGCCGCAAACATCTTACTGTTGTTGATAAGGCAAATGTTCTTGCTTCTTCACGTTTGTGGAGACAGATTGCTCAGGAAATGGCTCCGCAGTATCCTGAAGTTACTACAGACTATATGTTTGTTGACAATGCAGCAATGAAGATGATTCAGGAACCTAAGTTCTTCGATGTAATGGTTACAGAAAATACATTCGGTGATATTCTTACAGACGAAGGTTCCGTAATCAGCGGTTCTATGGGACTCCTTCCATCCGCTTCTACTGGTGAAAGTACACCTGTTTTTGAACCTATCCATGGTTCATGGCCACAAGCTAAAGGCTTGAACATTGCCAACCCGTTGGCACAGATATTGTCCGTAGCAATGCTGTTCGAATATTTCGACTGTAAGGAAGAAGGTGCATTGATCCGTCGTGCTGTTGATGCTTCACTTGACGCAAATGTCCGTACTCCTGAGATACAGGTAGAAGGTGGTGCCAAATATGGTACTAAGGAAGTCGGTCAGTGGATTGTAGATTATATCAAGAAAGCATAATCTTTACTCATATACATATAAGAAGTCCGGACAGTTTTTTTTCTTCTGTCCGGATTTTTTTATATTCAGTGGTCGAATGTAATAATCTTACTGTGGTTTTCCTTTAAAGAATTTATGTTCCTTTATATTCTTGATTTTTATTTCTGCGTCTTGATAGTAAGTTCTTCCGTCGTTGTCTATTTCTCCGTTTTCGTCATACTTATAACGCTTGTCTTCAGGAACATTTTCCATATATTTGTTGAAATATTTTAAAGCATTCTCATAGTCATTTCTGTAATAATATCTGCATCCGATGGTATAGAACAACACATTATCCTTGGAGTATTCGTATTGCTTCAATAAAGCGGCTATTTCACCTTTGGTGTCAAGGTTCATCTCACAGCATTCTGCCAGACCTTTGTAGAGTCGTATCATAACACTGTCTGTTGGCATGGTCAGAGATATGGCAGTATTCATAGCTTCTACACCTTCTCCTTTCCATGAAGTACGGGCGGCGGATTTGGCGAAATAATATAAGGCACCTGTGTTTGGTCCTGACGGTTGCATAATGCTTATAGCCTTTTTCAGATTGTCGTATGCAGCATAAAAGTCATAGTTGCCGTAGTACGACATTCCAAGATAGAACAGTGTAAGATAAGAATTGTCGCCCATTCTTTTCAGGCTTTCATATCTTTCTATTGCTTTGGGGTACATTTTCATCATGCAGAAAGCTTTGGCATTTTGGCGGTTCACGTCTATGTTGAGAGAGTCGTGTCGTCTGTATTCCTCTGTAATGAGCAAAGCATATGAATACTGCCCATTATTGTTTACCATATTGGCTATTCTGGATATAATGTGAGGGTCCAGCGAATCACGGCGAAATGCTGCATTATATCCTGCGAATGCAGATAGAGGATCTTCGTTTTCGTATGTTTCTCCCAGCAGGCGGTAAGCCGTGGCAGAAGTGGAATCGCGGTCTATCCAGTCATGACACGCTTTCCTCGCATTTTCCAGGTCGTCAAGAGCAATCAGGGCATTGATATGTTTTTGTCTGAAGAAAGATTTGTCGGGGCTGAGTCTCACGGCATGAGCGTATGCTTCAGAACTTTTCCTTACATCTCCAATCCTTCTGTAGCACTCTGCTATTTCTGCCCATGATTTTAGTGAGGTACTGTCCTGCTCAAGCCTATTCTGAAGTAGCGGAAGTGCGGTTTGCCATTTGTTGAGTTCCTTGCAGGCCTGTAGTCTGAGTTCTGTACATTCCTCGTCAAGCGAGTCGGTACACGAAGTAAGTTCAAGAACCTTTTCGTATTCGTAATTATCAATGGCAATTTTTATGCTGTCCTTGTTTTGAGCCTTTATGTGAATGTTTATGAATAATGAAAGGAACAGTATATATTGAAATTTCATATTCTGTTACTTATTGAACTTTATGATTATTTTCATGAAAAAAGATATCCACTTTAAAACATATTTTCATAACTCTACATATAGATGTTTGTTCGGATACATTTTAAAGTGGATTCAATAAATTGATTTACTGAAGCTTGAATGACACAGGAACTGTGGATTTCACCCTTACAGCCTGACCTTTTTGCATTCCAGGTTTCCATTTAGGCATATTGCCCAATACTCTTAATGCTTCTTTGTCAAGGTCTGGATCTACAGAACGTAAAACGTTAAATTCAGTAGGAGTGCCGTCCTTTTCAATTACGAACTGTACAATAACTCTTCCTTCTACTTTTTTGTCCTGAGCTGCCTTAGGATATTTTATATTATCCTTAAGGTATGTCATAAGTTCCTTCATGCCTCCCGGAAATTCAGGCATCTGTTCAACTACCATGAATACTTCGCCTTTAGTAGCTGGTTGTTGAACGATAACTTCTGCCTCATCAGCTTTTTCTGTTGCAGCATTTTCTTTTACATCATCAGTCTTTGTTGCTTCCGAAGAGCATGAAATGTTTCCGGCAAGGAGTAGAGCAAAGGCCGGAATGGCGAACAGGGCATATTTGATATGTCCCGCACCGTTTGTTTTTTTCTTGTTCATCATAATGATACGTTGTTTAAGGTGAGAAAAATTAAAATTATTAGATAAACCATACTTACGATTGTATGTCAATCCAAGCAGGTGATATTGATAGCTTTTTGTGGCGAACCCCGCATCCATAACCTTTCTGTCTGCCAGGAATTCAAGATTCAGTCTCACTTCGCGTTTCATAAGCCATGCGAATGGATTTATCCAGCAGCATATATTGACCAGTTCTGATATAATTACGTCTATGGAATGTTTCTGGCGGACATGAGCCATTTCGTGAGTGAGAATTTCGCTCATTTCCTCTTCTTTTACAGTATCAGGATTCAGGAAAATCCAATTGAAGAATGAAAACGGTCCGGACTTGTCTTTCAGGCACTTTATACGTATTCCGTTTATTATCGTTTCCGGTGTTTTACGTATTACCAGATATAAACTTATTGACTGAATTATCAGTCTTATGGATAATGCTATTATCCCAGCGATATATATGTATTTTATCCATTCGGAAATTACGAACACATGATTTCCCGGTTCCGTTCCTGTAGTTCCGACAACTATTTCAGGAATTGTGGTAGAATAATCAAAATTTGTCAGCATTACCAGACTGTCACGTGTCTCCATCCATTCGCGGATATCAATCAGCGGTATGATGAACGGAAGAATAAGTGACAGTATAAGTATTAACCTTCTTGAATTGAAGAGAGTATCGCGAGTACATATCAGTTTGTACAGTGCGTAAAACAGGATTATGCCTAGATTGACTTGAAGTAGGTATATCATAGCAAATGTATTTTAAGCATTGAAGATTTTACAGTTATCTGATGGCAGTTTATTTGTCAGCTTCCTTTTCTATAAGGTTAATGATTTCGTTAAGTTCGTCTTTAGAAATCTTCTGTTCCTTGGCGAAGAAAGAAACCATTTCCTTGTATGAGTTGGCAAAGTAATTTTTCACCAGACTGCTTACCGAATTTTTGGTATATTCTTCCTGTTTCACCAGTGGGGTATATCTGTAAGTGTTTCCGAACTTTTCTGCTTTCAGATAACCTTTTCTTTTAAGGTTGGTTATTATTGATGCGACAGTGGTATAGGGTGGGAGCGGTTCGTCATAACATCCCACAACGTCCTTTACAAAACAAGGTCCAAGTTTCCAAATGAAGCGCATTGCTTCTTCTTCCTGAAATGTCAGTTTTTCCATATTATATTAGTTTGTTACGAACTTTTCGCAAATCTACTAAAAGTTCGTAATTATCCAATATATAGCGAGTTAAACTAGGTTAATAATAAAATGATTGTTGCATTTATAGCTAATATGGATTATAGCTTATTATTGATTTTATAAAAAGAGATAAGTCTGTAGCTGAATTACAGACCTATCTCTTATATCTTTACTTATATATAAATATACCCCTATTGTATCTATTTTTTAGGATAGGTTAATTCGGATTTTTAGTCTTTTAGCAAGTCATTTCTTAAAACATTCCAGTTGTCTGAGAGTTCTTGCATTGAACTGAAAAGTAAATTTGCGCCTTCGTCAAGTAATGCACTATTTGGTAGTGGCCCTGTATTGACAGCTATTGTAAAAATGCCAGCCGCTACACCGGCTTTTACTCCAAGTGGGGCATTCTCGACTACTACTGCCTCGTTGGCATCTATTCCAGCTTTTTTTAGTCCCATTAAATAAGGTTCTGGATTTGGTTTTCCGTATTTGACATCAAAGGCCGTTACCATATATTCTTTCTGGAATATTCCCGGGAAATGATGATTCAGATTATCTAATAATGAAAGTTGTCCTGACCCTGTAACCAATACAGGCTGAAGCCCTGATTCTTTAATGTTGCGTAGCAATGTAAAAGCTCCCGGCATTGGCTCCGCTTTGGGAAGACTGTTGAATATATCACTCTTGGTCTGATATATTTTTTTTATTTCTTCTTCTGTGGCGTTAAATCCTCTTTCACGCATGCAAACGATGTTTATTGTGCTTGCTCCTGTGCGTCCTTCGTGCATGTATGCTTCTTCTTCGCTTAAATTCATTCCATAAAGGGACATAGCTTTGTTCCATGCTTTAGCATGGTTCTTCATGGAATCGAATAATACTCCATCCATGTCGAACAGAACAGCTTTTAAGTTGATTTTACTGTGCCCTTTTTCTTTTAAATAGCTTTGTATTGCCTTTTCAAACATTCTTTGTGTTTTATACGATTTAAAGGCACGTATTACAGCTATGCCGTAGTACGTGCCTTGTATTCATTAGTCTATAAGTTTTTATTTTTTCAGACGAGCTTGGATAGCTTCTGATTCTTTTTCATAACCAGGCTTGTTAAGCAGAGCAAACATGTTTTTCTTGTATGCTTCTACTCCAGGCTGGTTGAATGGATTTACTTCGAGTATATAGCCGCTGATACCGCAAGCTTTTTCGAAGAAGTATATCAACTGTCCGATGTAGTATTCATTCAATGCAGGAACAGATACTCTCATATTTGGAACACCACCGTCAACGTGTGCCAACTGAGTACCAAGTTCAGCCATCTTGTTTACTTCGTCAACTCTCTTGCCTGCAAGGAAGTTCAAACCGTCAAGGTTCTGTTCGTCTGTAGGAACACGCAATTCGTGGTTAGGAGTTTCTATTGAAACTACTGTTTCATAGATAGTACGTTCACCTTCCTGAATCCACTGACCCATTGAGTGGAGGTCTGTAGAGAAGTCAACTGAACTTGGATAGATACCTTTTCCGTCTTTACCTTCTGATTCTCCGTAAAGTTGCTTCCACCATTCATTGAAGTAGTGAAGTTTTGGCTGGAAGTTAACCAGAATTTCAATCTTCTTGCCGTTGCGGTAGAGTTCGTTACGAGTTGCGGCATAAAGGGCAGCAGGGTTTTCGTACATGTTTTCGTTTGCACAAACTTCTTCCATTTTGCGTGCGCCTTCAACAAGTTTTTCAATATCTATACCTGCTACAGCTATAGGGAGCAAACCTACCGGAGTAAGAACAGAGAAACGTCCGCCTACATTGTCAGGGATAATGAATGATTTGTAACCTTCATTGTCGGCTGTTACTCGTGCAGCACCTTTCTTTGCGTCTGTAACGGCTACGATAACTTTGCGAGCCATTTCCTTACCACGCTGGTCTTCACACTGTTTCTTAAGAAGACGGAAAGCAAGAGCTGTTTCTGTGGTAGTTCCTGATTTTGAAATATTGATAACACCAAATTTCTTGTTTTTCAGGAAGCTTGTAAGTTCGTATAAATAATCTTCACCTATATTATGTCCGGCAAAAACAATAGTTGGTTCGCCTTCTTTCTTTTCTTTTAGCCATTGGAAACTGTCTGACATAGCTTCAATGACAGCGCGTGCTCCAAGATAGCTACCACCGATACCTGCCACTACAACAACTTCGCAGTTTTCACGAAGAACTTTTGCTGTAGCCTTTATATCTTCCAGATGCTCTTTTGTGATAGAAGATGGGAGATGGAGCCAACCAAGGAAGTCGTTACCAAGTCCTGTTCCTTTTTCAAGTGTTTCCATGTAAGTTTTTACCAATGGCTCATATGTAGCCAACTTACCTTCTGCTATGAAACAAGCAGAGTTTTCGATGTTCAATTTAATATTTTCCATATTCAAAAATTTATCTGAATGAGTCTGTTAAAAGCTTTATTTCTATCATTGGGGATATGCGTTCGTATAAAATATTGTAAACAGCATCTACTATAGGCATATTGACATGTAGATGTTTGTTCAATTCTTTTATACATTTGGTTCCGTAATATCCTTCTGCTATCATTTCCATTTCTATTTGTGCGCTTTTTACTGAGTATCCTTTACCTATCATGGTTCCAAAAACTCTGTTGCGGCTAAAATTGGAATAACTTGTTACAAGCAAATCCCCCAAATAAGCAGAGTCATTTGTACATCTGTCAACCGGGTGTACGGTATTCAGAAAACGGTTCATTTCCTGAATGGCATTCGATATTAGCACAGCCTGAAAATTATCTCCATATTTCAAACCACTGCAAATACCTGCAGCAATTGCATATACATTTTTCAGTACTGAGGCATATTCTATACCTGCAACGTCTGTATTTACCGACGTCTTTATATAATGTCCTGCCAGTTGATGTGCAAATATTTTCGCTTTTTCTATATCCTTACATCCAACCGTAAGATATGAAAGGCGTTCCAGAGCTACTTCTTCGGCGTGACACGGACCGGCCAATACGGCTATGTTTTCCTCAGGTACTCCATATACCTTATTGAAATAGTCCGAGACAATCAGATTCTCGTCCGGGACGATACCTTTTATGGCTGTAACTATGAATTTATCTTTGATTTTGGTTTTCAGCTTTTTTAGATGACTTTTAAGGTAAGGTGACGGGGTAACAAAAATCAGGGTGTCCGATTCTTTTACTACTTTATTGATATCTGATGAAAAGTTGATATTCTTAACATTAAAGCGTACGCTAGTTAGATAAGCAGGATTATGTCCGAGACGTTTGAAATCTTCTATTCTGTCGTCCCTACGCATATACCAGTTTATTGACTCGGCTTGGGTTAGAATAATCTTTGCGATAGCCGTAGCCCAGCTACCACCTCCCATAATAGCTATTTTACCAGGGAATTTCACTTTGATAATTATTTAGTGAGTTTTAAGTTTTTAAGTTTTTAAGTTTGTTAGTCCTTTAGCCTGAACTTATGAACTGACAAACTTAAAAACTAAATACTTACTGTATTTTCTGTATCCAATTGTTGACTTCGTCAACTGTAGGGTTCTTAAGCTCAAGTTTATACTTCTTGTTTATTCCACATATATCCATGTGCAATTTCTGTGGGTTTACGTTCTTCATATCGGCTACCATGTTGTATCCGGCTTTCTGAATCAGCGGAACCCATTCTTCCGGAACTCCTATTTCCATAAATTTAGCAGGAGCATCCTTTGGTATAACTTTTTCAGGTCTCATCTGAGGGAAGAATAATACTTCCTGAATTGTACTCTGGCCTGTCATAAGCATAACCAGACGGTCCATACCGATACCCATACCTGATGTAGGAGGCATACCGTATTCAAGTGCGCGTACAAAGTCCTTGTCGATAATCATAGCTTCGTCGTCA
The DNA here is from genome assembly GCA_018884025.1 of Candidatus Phocaeicola faecipullorum. GTDB lineage: Bacteria > Bacteroidota > Bacteroidia > Bacteroidales > Bacteroidaceae > Phocaeicola > Phocaeicola faecipullorum. Next base: position 4,403 of record JAHLFB010000081.1, on the reverse strand, counting down.
CCCTTTTCGCTAAGTCTCATCTGCTCTTCGAAACGTTCAAGCTGGTCGATTGGGTCGTTAAGCTCTGAGTAAGCGTTACATAATTCCTTACCGTTTACCATAAGCTCAAAACGTTCTGTCAACTCAGGATTGTTGCGGTGACGTTTTGTAAGCGGAGACATTTCGATAGGATAGTCTGTGATGAATGTCGGCTGTATGTAGTTACCTTCGCAGAATTCGCCGAAGATTTCGTCGATAAGCTTGCCTTTACCCATAGTGTCATCAATTTCCATATTGAGTTTCTTGCAAACTTCACGAATCTGGTCTTCGTTCATTCCTGTGAGGTCATAGCCTGTGAATTCCTTGATAGAGTCAAGCATAGTTACACGCTTGAATGGAGCCTTGAAGTTGATGATGTTGTCGCCAACCTTAACTTCTGTTGTACCGTTTACGTCAAGACAGATTTTTTCAATCATGTTTTCAGTAAACTTCATCATCCAGTTGTAATCCTTGTATGCCACATAGATTTCCATACAAGTAAACTCAGGATTGTGTGTACGGTCCATACCTTCGTTACGGAAGTTTTTACCTATTTCGTAAACACCTTCAAAACCGCCTACTATAAGACGTTTCAGATATAATTCGCTGGCGATACGCATGTACAAAGGAATATCAAGCGCATTGTGGTGAGTGATGAACGGACGAGCTGCCGCACCACCTGCGATAGCCTGAAGTATAGGGGTTTCAACTTCGATGTAACCTTTAGAGTTGAAATATTCGCGCATAGAGTTGTAAACCTTGTTGCGCTTGAGGAATATATCTTTCACTCCGTCGTTTACTACCAGGTCAACGTAACGCTGACGGTAACGGAGTTCAGGATCTTCAAATTTGTCGTATGCTACTCCATCCTTATATTTTACTATAGGAAGAGGTCTGATTGATTTTGATAGAACTGTAAGTTTCTTTGCATGTATTGAGATTTCTCCCATTTGTGTACGGAACACAAAACCTTCTATACCAACAAAGTCGCCCAAATCAAGTAAACGTTTGAAAACTACATTATATAAATCCTTGTTTTCGTCAGGGCAAATGTCATCGCGTGTGATATAAACCTGAATACGGCCTTTTGAGTCTTGTAATTCGATAAAAGATGCTTTACCCATTATGCGGCGTGACATTATACGTCCGGCTACAGAAACCATGCGAGGTTCAGTCTCATCATCTTTAAATTCATCTTTTATATCAGTAGAAAATGCGTTTGTTACATACTCTGCTGCAGGATACGGGTCTATACCCATAGCTCTCATTTCATTCAGACTGTTACGTCTGATAATTTCCTGTTCACTTAGTTCTAATACGTTCATTTCTTATATATTAACTATATTTTGGTTACAAAAATAAGAAACATTTCGGAATATATTAACATATGTGTGGTACTTTTTGTGTAAATCATCCAACTTATACCATTTTATATGTTTTTTTTATTGCTTGTTTTATTCCCTTTAGCTGTCAAAAGTATTCATTTATCGCCTTAAGTCAAATAAAATGTCGTAATTTTTTGTGAGTTATCATTAAATTGTTACCTTTGGGCAGTTCTAAATGTGAAAAGCATGAAAATAGTGATTTTACAAACTGATATTGTTTGGGCCAATCCTTCGGTCAATGTGGAAAAGGCGGATGAAATTATAAACAGATATGATGGAGTCGATATTTTTGTCCTGCCGGAAATGTTTTCTACCGGTTTTTGTACAAATCCGGAAGGAATAGCTGAGAAATCAGATTCAAAAACTCTTGAATGGATGAAACATACCGCTCAGCGAAAGAAATGTGCCGTTGCTGGCAGTATTGCTTTAGAGGATAAAGGCCAATATTATAATAGGTTTTATTTCGTACATCCCGGTGGAATGGTGGAATGGTATGATAAAAAGCATTTGTTCACTTATGGAGGAGAACATAAGCGATTTACGGCCGGTACTAAACGTGTAATAGTAAATTATAAGGATGTACGGATTCTTCTGCAGGTTTGTTATGATCTCCGTTTCCCTGTCTGGAGCAGAAACCGTAATGACTATGATATGGCTTTTTATGTGGCAAGTTGGCCTACTCCGCGTGTTGAGGCATGGAAACTGCTCCTCAAAGCCAGGGCAGTAGAAAATCAGTGTTATGTGGTTGGAGTAAATAGAGTAGGCAACGACCCTAATTGTGAATATTCAGGCGGTAGCGCGGTAATTGATCCATACGGTAAGGTAATTGCGCAATGCGAAGACAGTAAAGCTTGCGAGGCTGTAGTTGATATTGACATGTCGGAACTTGAAGCTTTCCGAAAGAAATTCCCGGTATTGAACGATGCCGACCCTTTTGAAATAGTATAACTAGAAATATGGAAAACAGTAAGAAATTATTACTCTTGGGCGACCAGGCTATTGCTTTGGGAGCCATACATGCGGGTATATCCGGAGTTTATGCTTATCCGGGTACACCTTCAACAGAAATCACGGAATTTATTCAGGAATATCCTTTTGCGATAGAACGTAAATTGCACAGCAGCTGGTGTACAAACGAAAAGACCGCTATGGAAGCGGCTCTTGGAGTGAGTTATGTGGGCAAACGTGCTTTGGTATGTATGAAGCATGTCGGCATGAATGTCTGTGCCGACGCTTTTGTCAACTCAGGAATGACCGGAGTCAATGGGGGAGTAGTGGTAGTTGCGGCCGACGATCCTTCTATGCACTCGTCGCAAAACGAGCAGGACTCAAGGTTCTATGGCAAATTTGCCATGATTCCTATTCTTGAGCCTTCATCACAGCAGGAAGCGTACGACATGATGCAATATGCATTCGAGATGTCGGAACGCGAAGGTACTCCTGTCCTTATGAGAATAACCACCCGAATGGCGCACTCACGTGCCGATGTAGCTGTGAAAGATGATATATCTGAGGTTACTTCTACTGGTAAGTCATCATCACCGGCCAATTGGGTTCTTCTGCCGGGAAATGCGCGTCGTCGTAATAAAGAGGTGATTGAACTTCAGCCGGTATTGCGTCTTCTTTCCGAGAAGTCTCCTTTCAATAAGGCTGAGAATATATCTTCCGAAAAGGCTGATTTAGGCATAGTAGCTTGCGGAATAGGATATAATTATGTAATGGAAAATTATCCTGACGGATGTCCTTACCCTATAGTTAAGGTATCACAATATCCTCTACCTGTAGATAAGATTATAGCATTGGCTAACTCATGTAAGGAGATATTGGTGGTTGAAGATGGACAACCGTTCGTTGAAGAACAGCTTCGCGGTGTGCTTCCTTCACAGTACATAGTGAAAGGACGTCTTAGTGGAGCATTGCCACGTACTGGTGAACTTAATCCTGACAATGTAAAAGAAGGATTAGGCATGGATGGTGCTGAAGTATATCCGTCGGCTCAAAATGTCGTTCCTCGTCCGCCTGCACTATGTAACGGATGCGGACACCGCGATGTTTACGATGCTCTCAATAAAGTGGCAGCCGAATATGCCGATACAAAGATTTTCGGTGATATAGGTTGCTATACTCTTGGAGCGCTTCCTCCATTCCGTGCGTTGCACAGTTGTGTTGATATGGGTGCTTCCATAACTATGGCCAAAGGTGCGGCTGATGCAGGTCAGTTCCCGTCAATAGCTATTATAGGCGATTCCACTTTCACTCATTCCGGCATGACTGGTCTTCTTGATGCTGTTAATGACAAGTCGAACATCGTTGTAGTGATTTCCGACAATCTTACCACTGCTATGACTGGCGGTCAGGACTCTGCCGGAACAAACAAGTTTGAGGCTATCTGTCTTGGTCTTGGAGTAGAGCCTGAACACGTGCGTGTAGTAGTACCACTTCCTAAGAATATGGACGAGATAACACGTATCATTCGCGAAGAAATAGAGTATAACGGTGTATCGGTTATTATTCCTCGCAGGGAATGTATGCAGACACTTAACCGTAAGTTGAAACAGAAAAGAGCAGAGAAAAAATGAAAACAGATATAATACTTTCAGGTGTGGGAGGACAGGGTATTCTCTCCATTGCCACAATAATAGGCGAGGCAGCCACCCGCAGCGGGCTTAAATTGAAACAGGCAGAAGTACACGGGATGAGCCAGCGCGGAGGTGATGTGCAGTCCAACCTCCGTCTGTCGGACAAACCAATTGCTTCCGATCTTATTCCTCTAGGAGGAGCGGATATGATTCTTTCGCTTGAACCGATGGAAGCTCTTCGCTATCTTCCGTATCTCTCGAAGGGCGGATGGATTATCACTTCTTCCACTCCGTTCAAGAATATTCCTAACTATCCGGAAGTTGAGGCTGTGATGGCTGAACTTAATTCATTGCCCAATGTGGTTTCGCTGGATATTGATGCCATAGCCAAAGAAAACAACATGCCTAAATGCGGAAACGT
>JAHLFB010000080.1 GCA_018884025.1 Candidatus Phocaeicola faecipullorum | reverse complement strand
ATTTTTTAGGAGTGGGCGTTGACGGATTCGAACCGCCGACCCTCTGCTTGTAAGGCAGATGCTCTGAACCAGCTGAGCTAAACGCCCCTAAACGAATTGAAAAGAGAATTAATCGGAGTGGGCGTTGACGGATTCGAACCGCCGACCCTCTGCTTGTAAGGCAGATGCTCTGAACCAGCTGAGCTAAACGCCCGAAAAGGTCTCTTTGTCAATTGCGATGCAAAGGTATCACTTTTTTTTTAACCGACAATACATTTTGCGATTTTTTTCTCGAAAAAGCCACTTTTCTTCTTTTTCCCATTTCATCAAACTACTCAAAAGACTTTTATCTTCGCTTCTACCCATAAAAAGAAACGGCCTTATACATTTAGCGTTACACGTACGTGTAACGGATGGAACACGAACGTGAAACGAGCGTAACACCTACGTGTAACGCGCGTTACACGAACGTGTTACGCCAACTATGATTAGTTTGTTCCGGAAAAGCCTACATAATATCTGAAATTACGCCTATACTGAAATGAAAAATCATTTCAGTATATGAAAACGACACTTCAGAATATCCGCTGTACACCTGAGTAGAACCAGTCTTTACTTTAATATAATACGTCTATACTTTTGTACACGAAAAGACGGAACCCAACAAGGAACATGTGTGGTTACAAGATGCTTCTCAAACATAAAACTACCGTGTTCCTTTTCCTAACGATTATAAAACCAATAAATATATACGAAGATTATGAAGAAATTTATGTTATTTGCCTGTATCGCCTACAGTCTATGCGCATGTAAAGAGACTGCTACAAAGGATGAACGACCGACAGCCGTAAAAACTGTCAAGGCACTTGAAAGCACAAAAGAAACAACACGCAATTACACTTTCATCTCAAAGCCCTACAGGGTTACCGAACTATCGTTCCGTGTAGGCGGTCCGGTAAACACTTTTGAGGTACAGAACGGACAATTCATCAGAAAAGGGGAACTGATAGCTGCCATTGACGACCGCAACTACATTATAAGACAGAAAAGAACAGCCACAACACTTACACAAGCACAATCAGAGTTCAGAAGAATATCAGCACTGTACGAAAAGGACAATATATCAGCGGCAAGCTATGAAAAGGCACAGGCAGATTACGAAAAAGCCAAAGCCGACTATGACGATGCCACAAATGCACTGAATGATACAAAAATATATGCACCTTTTGACGGATACATACAACAGACTCATATAGAAAAATACTCAGACGCCAAACCTTCCATGCCTATAGTGACATTTATCGACCTTTCCAAAGTAAAGGCCGAAGCATACATCACGGAAGATATGGCGGCTTCATTCCAAAATAAAGAGTATGAAGGTATTGATGCTATATTCAACACCTTACCAAACCGCACATTCAGGCCTGCCGAAACATTCGTTACGCAAAGCACAGCCAACAACAATATATCATATCTTCTTACAGCAATAATAAACAATAATGACAACAGCCTGATGGGTGGTATGACCGGCTCTCTGCATATATCTTACCAACCCAAATTTTCTTCATCTTCTTCTGTGAATGAGACAGTAGTCATCCCCCAGACGGCTGTTTGCCATAACCACACCGCCGGTGAATATGTATGGAAAATAGAAAACGGGAACATTGCAAAAATGACACAGGTAAAGACCGGGAAATTGATAAAGGGGAACAATATAGAAATTCTTTCAGGACTTTTGCCCGGAGACAATATTGCCGTTTCAAAGCTCAATCAACTTTCCGATAATGAACTTATAACAATTGTGGAATAAAACAAACTGAAAAATATTCATGAAAGCATTTGTAAAATTTTTTCTCAACAATAAAGCATTTACATGGCTGTTACTCATACTGATAATAGCCGGAGGTATGGTAGCCTACTCTGGGATGGGGAAACTAGAAGACGCGCCTTTCACTATCAAACAGGCCGTAGTGACTACCACATACCCCGGCGCTTCTCCTCTGGAGGTGCAATAGCAAGTGACATATGTACTGGAGGAATCAATACAGTCGCTTGGAGAACTTTACTATCTGAAAAGTGACAACCGCGCCGGACTGTCAAAAATAACAGTGTATGTAAAGAAGGAAATCCGCGCAAAGGACATGCAGCAGCTATGGGACAAACTGCGCAGAAAGGTAAACGACGTTCAGAACAAATTACCACAGGGAGCAGTACCTTCTAAGGTAAATGATGACTTCGGAGATGTCTTGGGCGTTTTCTATTCTCTGAGCAGCGAGACTCGCAGCTACAGAGAGCTGGAGGACTGTGCAAAAGATATAAAAAACGAACTGCTCAACGTAAAGGATGTGGCAAGAATAGAACTGTTCGGAGTACAGACCAGAACCATTGATATTTCTATCAAGCCTAATCTGATGACCTCGTGCGGTGTGACAATAAACGATATTGCCACAGCATTCGACCGCCAGAACCGTATTGTAGATGCCGGAGCTATGGAAACTGACAAGAACAGGATAAGGGTACAGTCAACAGGCAGCTTCAACAGTACGGAGGAGATAGAGAACCTGACCGTCAGCAATTCAAAAGGCGAGTATTTCCGTCTGGGCGAAATAGCAGAAATAACAGAAAGCTACTCCCACCCTGCCACAAACATTATGAAGACAGGCAATGTTCCGGCTGTTGGTATAGCCATTTCCACTGTGTCGGACGGCAATGTGGTAGAAATGGCAAAACTGATATCAGAACGTATGGAAGAACTGAGAAGCTCACTTCCCGAAGGTTTCAAGATAGATATCCTCTACGACCAGGGACACGAGTCGGATGTGGCTAATGACGGTTTCGTTATGAACCTGATAGTATCAGTAATAACCGTTGTGGCAGTACTGCTGTTTTTCATCGGACTGAAAAACGGTTTTCTGATAGGTAGCGGACTGATATTCTCCATTCTCGGTACACTTATATATATGCAGGCTACGGGAATTGCCCTGCAACGTATGTCACTGGCAGCTATCATCATTGCCATGGGTATGCTGGTGGATAACGCCATAGTGGTTTACGATGCGACACTTGTAAACATGCAGCGCGGTATGCGTAAGCGCATTGCTATAATAAACGCAGCAACTTCCACAGCCATGCCACTGTTGGAAGACATATTACTTTGTCTTACTCATTGAAAACAAGGGACTTACAAAGATTGTCAGCTTAACAGGTAACGATTTGGAAACAACTATTCGTTCCAAATGTAAATCATTATCTATCAGTTGATTGTGATAAGTTGTTTTGATGATAGGTAATGGATTTGTAACGTGCTAACTTCTGTATTCTTCATCGCTTTGAAGTGGGGTGATTAGCTGAGGACAAAGATACGGCTTTTTCTTGAAAAACTCAACATCATACACAAATTTTGATAATCCACAGATTAAGCCTACCTATATGACTCCTATAACACGTAACGCTTGGAATTTCTATTTTAATCAGCATATTTGTAATTTTGCTACGATATTTTATATTATATTTGGTTGTATGCCGTTTTGTTTGTATCTTTGCACCTAAACAAGATAAAAACATCAAGTATGATAGTAAACTTCTCAGTTGAAAACTTTTTCTCCATTAAATCGGCTCAAAAAATTAGTTTTGAACCCACATCAGATACTTTTATGTCTGATGAATATTCGTATGAGGTTAAAGAGGGAGTCAGATTGCTGAAGGTAGGCATCATCTATGGCGCCAACGCTTCCGGTAAAACTAATGTATTAAATGCCATTGAGTTCTTCAGAATGTTGGTTTTGAGAATGCCTAAAGACCGGAATGAGAAAACGGGAGTTGTTCCTTTCATGCTGGACGATACTTCAAGAAATGAAACAACAAAGATGTCGATGGTATTTTATATCAACCAATCAAAATACTGTC
>JAHLFB010000079.1 GCA_018884025.1 Candidatus Phocaeicola faecipullorum | reverse complement strand
TTGAATCTGTAACACAATCAAATCAGATTAGGGTATGCTTGGTTGTTCCTTGCATACCTTTTTTATGTCCTTTGCTTTCTTTTCCCTTCTATCCCATATAAACATTATTCTTTCTGGTACCTCCAACATTTTGTACGAAAATATCGCTAAGTATTATTTCTTGCCTGGTCTTATCGTGTCTATAAATCCAATAGATTAATCATCTACACTTCTTTTTGGCCTGCCTTACTTCCGATTTCATTTTCATGTCTTTGCATCATGACTTTAATTCTCAATTTACTTATCAAAGTAACTCTTTACAGGCATACGGACTTTCTAATAGCAATATAAAATAATTGCGTAAATATTACGCATAATATTTGGTTTTTGAAAAAAAAACTCTATTTTTGCGTAAATTAAACGCAATATAATATGGAAGAATTTAAATATCACTATAAATATCCCCATCCGTCAGTTACTACTGATTGTGCGATTTTCGGTTTTGACGGAATAAGTATTAAGGTGTTACTTATTCAAAGGGGGCTTGAACCATATAAAGACGCCTGGGCTCTACCCGGTGGCTTCCTGAGGATGGATGAAACGGCAGATGAGTGTGCGAAAAGAGAGCTTGAAGAAGAAACCGGTCTAAAGGATATTCCTGTTGAACAGTTCCATACATTCACAGCTGTTGACCGTGATCCGAGAGAAAGGGTGATTACCATTGCCTACTATGCTTTAGTCAGGATGGGTGATGTTAAGGGCGGTGATGATGCCTCTAATGCAAGATGGTTTTCCTATGATGAAATACCGAGTCTTGCCTTTGACCATGACAGAATCCTTCGCAAGGCTATTTCTGCCTTGAAAGTCCGCATCTGTTTCAAACCTATAGGGTTTGATCTTCTTCCGGACGTGTTTACCATGAGTGAATTGCAGAATCTTTATGAGGCAATACTTGAGGTTAAGTTTGACAGACGTAATTTCTATAACAAGATGCTAAAGCTTGGCTTACTTATAGAGGCAGAAAAAAGACCGGAGAATACTCCATCGAGGGTGCCTGTGAAGTATCGGTTCAATCCGGAGAAGTATGCCGAGTTGAAACATAAAGGATTTAGATTAGAATTTTAGGAGGATAGACTTATGTATGACAATAGAATTTTAGGGGGAATCGTAGGTGATATTATTGGTTCTACACGTGAAAGGAAAAATGTAAAGACGGAAGACTTCGAACTCCTTCCGCAAGGAAGCCGTTTCACTGATGATACGGTGATGACTCTTGCTGTTGCTCAATGGTTGATGACTGATCCGGATCATACTGAAACCGGACTGGTAAAGTGTATGCAGTGTCTCGGACGAAAATATCCGGATGCCGGTTATGGTGGCATGTTTCGTAAATGGCTGAAATCTGAGAACCCACAACCTTACGGCAGTTTTGGCAATGGCTCGGCCATGAGGGTAAGTCCTGTGGGTCTGTATGCAAACTCTATGGAGGAAGCTCTAGAACTGGCTCGTATTACCGCTTCTGTTACCCATAATCATCCTGAAGGTATCAAGGGTGCACAGGCAATTGCTGCAAGCATATTTATCAAGCGAACTGAGAGATTCGATGTTACCGGAAAAATCAAACGTTTCGTCGAAGAACATTTTGGTTATAACCTTGATGTTGACCTGAGAGAAATAAGACCAGACTATGGTTTTGATGTTACTTGTCAGGGAAGTGTTCCTATTGCTATTATGGCTTTTCTTCAGGAACCTCATGATGCTGAGAGTGCTATTCGTTTGGCTGTCTCAATGGGCGGTGATTCTGATACGATAGGATGTATGACTGCTTCAATTGCTACAACTGAACAACCATTCACAGTCAGCAGTAGCTGTCTTTCTTCTGAGATTGAAGACAATTGCCGTGAATTGTTGACTGATGACCTCTTAGAAATAAACGATAAATTTCTAAATTTCATTAATTGGCCGTTGAGACGTTCCTACGAAATTGATGGTGAAGAGAATGCTCTTTTTGCCGGCGAATATCCGGGTGACAGAAAAGATTATTGTGCAGAAAAAAAGATAAAGCACATGATTCACTTCGGTATAAGACATTTTATAGATCTTACTGAGGATGGTGAATTGCGTTCCTACTCTAGATTTTTGCCTGATGATGTTACTTACTTGCGGTTTTCAATAGAGAAGAATTCTGTTCCTGACTCACTTGATAGTATGCACAGGTTGCTGAACTGTATCAATGAACTGAAACAACAGGGTGGTTTTATCTATTTACATTGTAGGGATGGGGTGACTAGAACTGGTGTTGTCGCTGCATGTTATCTTGCTAAGAAACAGAATAAAAGGAGGTTGTTTGATGTACTTGACACCTTAAATTTTATGTCTCCTCGAATGTTTTCCTCGTTCCGTCATGATGTTTCGTTATCGCAGGAACAACTGGATTTCATTGAGCAATTTATTTCTTATGTACATTCAATAAAAGAGACTGGCTTGAATAGAGTCAACGACTGCATACGCGGCTCTCTTATGGGTGGGGCAGCCGGCGATGCCCTTGGCTATCCTGTCGAGTTTATGACTAGGCAGAGCATCTTGTCTAAATATGGACTAAGCGGTATCAAGACCTTTGAACTGGACCGCAACGGAAAGACTTTGGTCAGTGATGATACTCAGATGACACTCTTTACTGCCAATGGTATATTAATGGGTATCACCCGTGGTTACATGAGAGGCATAGGTGGCAGACCTGAAAATTATGTTGACAAAGCATATATTGACTGGTATTATACTCAGACAGGAGAAAAGAGTGGGGGCGATAATAAAGAATTTCATTATACCTGGTTAAGGGATCTTCCGGAATTGGCACACAGACGTGCTCCTGGAAATACCTGTCTGACGGCCTGTTTCAATCTGATGCATTGTCGTAAAGTTGAGAATAACAGTAAGGGTTGTGGTGGTATTATGCGTGTTGCTCCACTGGCTTTATTGCTTGCTGGAGATATGTCCCGCTACGGGAAGTGCCCTTATAGCATTCCGGAAATGTTTGAAGCTGGAGCGCACATAGCAAGGGTAACCCATCTCCATCCGCTCGGTTTCTTGCCCGCTGGAATGCTGACCGAATTTCTATTCAAACTTGTTCCACTTTCTCTAGAAGAAGCTAAAGATAGAATTACTGATATTGCAGAAGATACCATAAATACACTGGATAAAGTGTTTGTTAACCAGTTTGCAGAAGATAAATGCTATCTTGCCGAGCTGACAAGAAAGGCCATCCGTCTTGCTCATTCTTCTACTCCAGATTACCGGGCTATTGAAGAACTTGGTGAAGGTTGGACTGCAGAAGAAACCTGGGCTATTTCCCTGTTCTGTACCATCAGACATATAGACAGCATACATGATGCTATTGTTGCTTCAGTCAATCATAATGGCGACAGTGACTCCACAGGTTCAGTAACCGGTAATATCATGGGTGCTATATATGGCTACGAGGAAATAAAACATCAACGTCTTTTCTGCCCTGGTTATAAAGAATTTCAGGACACAATTGAACTTGCAGATATTATACTTGCCTTAGCAGATGATCTTACTACAGGCTGTATAATCAGTGAGTATGCCCCAATAGATACTCCGGCCAAAAAACAATGGTTTGAAAGGTATTGCGAGATGTTACCATCTGGTCTGTAAACACTTTTTCTTCTATATAATTAAGGCTGCCTCATTCTATATGGGACAGCCTTTGCTTTAATGTGCGTTTTTGCCATAAATATTTCTCCCTATGATATCTTATTAAGTATATGAATCATCAACATTTACTACAAATGTTACTATAAGAGAGTTCATTTTCCCTTCTCTAACTTCCGCTGTATTCCATTAAGGAGATGCATTTATAGTTGTATACTGCATCACCTATTGTTTTAATCATCCAAGCATTTCATATAATATTCGGCAATACCAGGGTATTTGTCGGCAAACCTCCTTAGGCTATGTTTACACATGAATATAATTTCTTCATCTGTGAACATATTCTCCTTGGTCAATTC
>JAHLFB010000078.1 GCA_018884025.1 Candidatus Phocaeicola faecipullorum | reverse complement strand
TCAAAATATTATATTCCAAGCGGAAGATGTATCCAGGCCATAGACTATTCTAAGAAGAATGCCGACGGTTCTGTGGCACGTACACCGGACAGTCTTACAAATGTATTTCATACAGCAATAGGCCGTGAGGTGCGCGACGGTGGAGGAATACGTCCGGACATCGAGGTGAAAGCTCCGAAATTCCCGAACATCATCTTCTATCTGATGAATGAAGATATAATATTCGATTATGCAACACAGTATTGCTGGAATCATCAGGCACCGGCATCTGTTGCGGATTTCAAACTGACGGATGATGATTACGAGGTGTTCAAGTCGTTAGTAAAATCGCGTGACTTCACTTATGATCGCCAAAGCGAGAAAATGTTGAAATCATTGAAGGAAATGGCTGAATTTGAGGGATATATGGACGGCGCAAAAGAAGAATTTGCAGCTCTGGAGAAAAAACTGAACCATAATCTTGAGCGCGACCTTGAGACATTCAAGAAACAAATCAGTGAGTATCTTTCACAGGAAATCATTACAAGATATTTCTATCAGCGTGGTGCGGCAATGGAGCGTCTGAAAGATGATGATGATCTTGAAAGTGCGGTAAAAGTTCTTCAGAACAAAGCAGAGTATGCTAAAATACTCTCTGTACCGGAAGAAACAAAGTCAGAGTAGAGTAGTTTAATGGAAACTTTCCCGACAGGAAAAGCGTTACACGTTCGTGTTGCGCTCGTTACACGTTCGTGTTACGCGCGTTGCACGTACGTGTTCCACCCGTTACACGTTCGTGTAACGGTTTTTGGAACGGAGCTTTTCTTATCTGATGGCGAAACATAAACAAAAAGGACAGGAGGAAAGTTATGATAATTCCTTCTGTCCTTTTTTAATATCGGTTCTATTCCTGTTTATTTCTCGTGGAAATCTCCGTTAGCCTTTATCAGTTCTATAAGTTTTTCTACAGCTTGTTCTTCCGGAATATTCTTTTCTATACATTCCTTACGCTTGTACAGACTGATTTTACCACGTCCGGCACCCACATAGCCATAGTCGGCATCCGCCATTTCGCCCGGACCGTTTACTATACATCCCATAATACCTATCTTCAGGCCTTTCAGGTGTGATGTGGCGGCCTTGATGCGTGCTATTGTCGATTCGAGGTCGTAAAGAGTTCTTCCGCAACCTGGACACGATATATATTCAGTCTTTGAAGTGCGGACTCTGCCTGCCTGTAATATGCCGAATGCCGTTTCATCAAGTTTTGTATCTGCAATGGCCGAAGAATTGTTGTACAGCAGGATGCCGTCAGTCAGTCCGTCGAAAATCAATGCTCCCATATCGGCGGCCGATTTTATCTGCAAATCCTCTACTGAACTTTCCTCGTACATCTGGAAGAATATCACTGGGTTGCTAAGTCCTTGTCTTGTAAGCTGATGAACAAGGCCACGGTATTCTCCAAGTCTGTTTGGATGATTGCTCTGTGCGATAATTACTACTTCAGGATGCAGACGCAGACATGCTGTTACCTCTTCGTTGAGGCCCATATATGTGGTAAACAGGAATTTTACATCCGACTGTATCTGGTGCAGACCGATAATCTGCTGTGTGTTGAATGCAGGATAAGTACCTTCCTCTCCGTTCCACACATTAGCATCTACTATATATCCGATGTCCTTTCTTCTGTTCTCAGGAAGGTTCTGTCCGCAGTAAACATAATCCGGCTTGAACTGCTCGTTTACATCCATGTTGCCGTTCAGACGGACTGAAACCACAACTGGAAGGTTGTCACCTCCAATATTGCCAACAGCCTGAGTCTTGCGTCTTGAAGGGTTTGTATAGCAGAAATCATCTGCTTCCGCTCCCGGAATGTAAGGATGATTCTCACGCTTGATTATATAGTCCACCAGTTTGCGAGCCACTGGAATTTCTGCTTCCGGAGCTTCGCTGAGTGAAACACGTATGGTATCTCCAAGACCGTCGGCAAGGAGTGCGCCTATACCGAGAGCCGATTTGATACGTCCGTCCTCACCGTCGCCAGCTTCAGTCACACCAAGGTGCAGAGGGAATGCCATGCCTTCCTTTTCCATCTGTTCGGCAAGCAGTCTGACAGTCTTTACCATTACTACTGTGTTCGAAGCCTTGATGGAGATTACTACATTGCTGAAGTTCTCTTCCACACAGATACGCAGGAATTCCATGCACGATTCCACCATACCTTCAGGGGTATCGCCATAGCGTGACATGATACGGTCCGACAATGAGCCGTGGTTCACTCCGATACGGATTGCCGTATGATTCTCCTTGCAGATGTTCAGGAACTTAACGAAACGTTCGCGTATCTTATGTATCTCCTGTGCATATTCCTCGTCGGTATATTCCAAGCTTTTGAATGTACGGGCAGGGTCAACATAGTTACCCGGATTGATTCGTACCTTTTCGGCGTATAGTGCGGCTACATCGGCTACGTTAGGATTGAAGTGTACATCGGCCACGAGAGGAGTGTTGTAACCCTGCGAGCGCAGTCCGATGTTGATATTCTTCATGTTCTCAGCCTCGCGCACCCCTTGAGTGGTGAGGCGTACATATTCTCCACCGGCATCTATGATACGTTTGGCCTGTTCCACACAAGCCTCAGTGTCCATCGTTACGGTGTTGGTCATACTCTGTATGCGTATAGGATTAGCGCCACCCATAGGAGTGGCGCCAACATATACTTCGTTTGCCTTTCGGCGTGAATAGTTGAAGTAATCCATTTAATTAGTCTTGTATGCGTATTTAACTTCTTTCAGTTCTTCGTTTGCCTTTACAATCTTGTTTTTCAGGCCTTCCTTGTAAGCTGCAAATTTCTTTGCCAATTCCTCGTCAGAGAGTGCTATCATCTGAACTGCCAAGATTGCAGCGTTCATAGCTCCGTTGATGGCTACTGTTGCTACAGGTATTCCTGGAGGCATCTGTATGATAGAATAGAGTGCGTCAACACCGTCGAGTACAGAACCCTTGATAGGTACTCCGATTACAGGAAGTGTAGTGTTGGCAGCAATAACTCCGGGAAGTGCGGCAGCCATACCGGCAGCAGCGATTATAACTTTCAGTCCTCTGTCGGCTGCACCTTTTGCAAATGCTTCAACTTCGGCCGGTGTACGGTGTGCTGAAAGTGCGTTAATCTCGAAAGGAACCTGCATTTCGTCAAGCAGTTTGGCAGCCTTTTCCATAACAGGAAGATCAGAAGTGCTGCCCATGATGATACTTACAATTGGTTTCATTCTTTTTCTTAATAGTTTATTATATGTTTGTTTTTGCTTTATTACTATTCGTTTATTAACTTCTTATATGCTTCTGCGTCTAGTAAATCATCCATTTCCGAAACATCGGTAGGTTTGATTTTTATAATCCATCCTTCTCCGTAAGGGTCTTTGTTCACCAGTTCCGGATTTTCTTCCAAAGCCTGGTTCACTTCAAGTATTTCACCGCCTACAGGCAAGAACAAATCAGAAACTGTTTTAACCACTTCTATGCTTCCGAATGTTTCTCCTTTTTCAAGTGTTTCTCCTTCAGTAGGAACATCTACGAAAACAATATCGCCAAGTTGTGTCTGTGCATAGTCTGTTATACCTACATAGGCTTCTTCTCCTTCTAAACGAATCCATTCATGTTCGTTTGTGTACTTTACGTTTGTTGGAAAGTTCATGGTTCTTAAAATTTACAAGGTTAATATTATATCTTTTCAAATAAACAAAATTCCTGTGACACCACAAAATAATCCGACCACAAATCCGCCGAAAACTTCTGTCAGTGTGTGCTGTCTTACTATGATACGGGCTGTACATAACATCCCTGCCAGCAATATAAAGCCTGCTAGCCACCATACCGGATTGAACTGGAAGAGGAAACTGTATGACAGTAGTCCACCTACCATCATTCCGCTACTTGCCGCATGGGTACTTATCTTGAGCTTGAAATTTATGATGGTGCACAATACCATACATATCAGAACCGCAAGTATTATTCCGCTCATATATCTTGGCATATGAATACGGTACATCGTGATAAGTCCTGCTATGTAGCTGAGGATTGTAAGTCCGTATGGTATAAATCTTTTCTCCCTGTGTCCCAATTCCTTAATACCCCATCCGTTTATTTTCTGGAAGATGTATATACCGAGCATCGGAAAAAGAATGGTAAAACAATATACTAACCCCAAGACCGACAGTTTGTAGGATAAAGGCATGATACTCAGATATGTAAATATGAATATCATCAAAAAGGCTACAAATGGTACCATAAATGGAGTGAATATTGCCGAAACAATATAAGAGGTTATGTATAGAGGATCCTTTCGTTCCTCATCCGTTAGCGGAACAGGCTCATGATATGTCAGTTCATTCGGAATATTATTTTCTTCCATAAGTTACCTTCTTAATCGTGCTACTGGTATATTTAGTTGTGTACGGTATTTGGCAACAGTACGTCGTGCTATAGGATAACCTTTCTCTTTTAGAATGTCCGCCAGCTCGTCGTCTGTAAGTGGTTTTTCCTTGTTTTCATTGTCAACCAGTTCTTTGAGTATTCTCTTTATTTCCCTTACAGACAATTCTTCTCCGCTTTCGGTTGTGTATCCGTCGCTAAAGAAAAATTTCAGAGGGAAAATACCGAAATTGGTTTGTACGTATTTGCTGTTGCTTACCCTTGATACTGTGGAAATGTCAAGTTTAGCCCTTTCAGCCACATCTTTTAATATCATAGGTTTCAGTAGTGCCTCGTCACCATCAAGAAAGAAAGGTCTTTGCAAGTCTATAATAGCCTGCATTGTACTGAGAAGAGTGTTTTGTCTTTGTTTCACTGCATTGATAAATCCTTGTGCGGCATCAATTTTTTGTTTCAGGAACATGAAGGCATCTTTTGATTCTTTTGTCTGGTTCGCTTTATTTTTTGTCTGTTCCTCAAGCATGTCAGTGAATGTGCGGTTAAGTCTCAATTCCGGTACATTTCTGTTGTTGAGGCTTAAGATTATGTTTCCGTCATCCTCTGTTTCCACAATGAAATCAGGTATTATATGGTGCAGATTTTTTCCCATGGCTTCTCCCATTGAACTTCCAGGGCGCGGGTTCAGCTTGACAAGTTCAGCCACTGCGGCATTATATTCGTTTTCCGTTATATTTAGTTTTTGTATTATTTTATCTTTGTTCTTTTTTGTAAACTCATCGCAGTACTGGTCTATGATATCGTACTCAATTTTTTTCAAAGGAGAGTCTTCTTTTCGTTTAATTTGAAGCAGCAGACATTCTCTTAGGTCTCTTGCTCCAATACCAGCCGGGTCGAAATCCTGGATTACAGAAATTATATGTTCCAGTTCTTCTTCATTCGTATATATACCTTGGTATATGGCGAGTTCATCCATTATAGCCTCAGTTGTCTTTCTTAGAAGTCCGTCGTCGTCAAGTGAGCCTATAATATACTCTCCCAACATCTTCTGTTCGTCTGTCAGTTCCTGCATATCAAGTTGTTCTTTCAGGGTCTCATAAAAAGAAACATTGTCCGAGAGTGGTATTTCTTCAGGAGTTTCTCCTTTTGAACGATTGTTTTCTTGCAGTTTATAATCAGGAATATCGTCTTCAGTGCGGTAATCACCTAATGAAACATCTTCATTGTAGTTTGTGTCCGGGTCTGCATCCGGATCAGTAGGATATTCGTTAGCCTGGTCTTCCGCTATTTCAGAAGGGTCTTTCCCTTCTTCCAAAGCCGGATTGTCAAGAATTTCTGCATGTACGCGTTCTTCCAATTCCACAGTAGGCAGCTCCAAAAGCTTGACCAGCAATACCTGTTGTGGAGAAAGAGTCTGCACCTGTTGTTGGGCTTGCGACTGTATTTGACGTGAGTTTTGTGCCATTTTGATAAACTCTATGATTTATTTATTGGCAAAAGTAATAAAATTATTGTGATGGTCAATCTTTGAAGTATGGTTTGTTTTTTTGCATGTTCTGTTTTTATCGGTTTATTGTGGTTTATAAGTTTGGATTTTGGAAAATACTTTATGTCTTGAATAGTTTCATTAATGGATGTTTATGTTAAATTTTACAGTTCCTACAGCACTTTGCCTGAAATCCAATAGCCTGACTGGATATTACTCACAAAGAGTTGTTTTGGACGATTCCGGCATTGCCCAGGGAGGAATAATAGATACTCCGGACGGGAAGTGGTACGGGTATTTCTTCCAGGATATGTGGCCTTTGGGACGTTGCCCTTACCTTGTACCATGCACGTGGGACGATGGATGGCCAGTAATGGGCGATGAGAATGGTGATGTTCCGAGGGAGATGGAAGTGCCAGTGAATACAGGAAACCTTTTCCCAAGAAGCGAGGTATTGGTGAATGACGATTTCGACAGTGAGAAACTCGGACTTACATGGCAGTGGAACCATAATCCGGACAATAGCCTGTGGTCGCTTACGGAAAGACCGGGATATATGCGTCTGAAGACAGGACGTGTGATGGCTGATGCTGATGATATATTCCATGCCCGTAACACCCTGACGCAGCGTACTATAGGTGACAAATGCAGCGGATGGATTTCTATTGATGTAAGTAACATGAAAGATGGCGACCGTGCCGAACTGTCAGTATTCGGATTTTATGGTGGATTGGTTGAGGTGGTCAAAGAAAACAGTAAATACAAGTTGTCTATGTCCAGATATAACCAGAAAATAGTAGATGGATATGAGACTAATGTCAGGGAAGACATGGACGATACAGTGGAACTCACGCAAGACGTTGTCTATTTAAAGGCTGACTGCGATTTTGTTTCGTCCAAGGCTATATTCTATTACAGTCTGGATGGTTATAAATGGAACAGGATAGGCGGTGAAACCGCTTTGATATACACATTGATGCATTTCACCGGTTACAGATTTGGCATATTCAATTATGCCACCCAGAGTTCCGGCGGTTACGTTGATATAGATTATTTTGAATACAAAAAACTTTAAAAAAAACAATGATATTATGAAACGATTGATTTATTTCTTTTTTGCCGCAGCAATGATGCTGTCGGTCGCAGGATGTAATGACGATCCTGATTTCATTAA
>JAHLFB010000077.1 GCA_018884025.1 Candidatus Phocaeicola faecipullorum | reverse complement strand
CGTTTTTATGAAATAAAAATATTCATAGTGTCAAGAGAATAGTGATATATATAATAGTTTTCATCTTTTTTAAATGTATAATCGTCACGTATTTAGTATAATTTGTGATAAAATTTTTCATGAGAACATGTAAAGACGCTACCTTTGCATCGAAATAAATTCTTTTGATTTTTATGTTTAGATTTTGTTTTGTCTTATTATTTATAACTACATTGACCTCTTGCGGTAAGAGATTTAAAATTGATGGTGTTACATCTGTTTCCAGACTAGACGGAAAAATGTTGTTTGTAAAGGTCGTATCAGGAGATCAATTGGTAAATATAGACTCGGCGGAGGTAATTCATGGTTATTTCCAGATGGAAGGTAAGGTGGATTCCGTTGTATTGGCTTCACTTTATATGGACGATGAGTGCATAATGCCTTTAGTTCTTGAGGAAGGAAACATAAACATAGAGATAAATAATGTAGGCATATCAGTAAAGGGAACTCCTCTGAACGACAGTTTCAATAAATTTATAGAAGACAAGACCACCATTGACGATAAGGCATACGAAGTGGAAAGGGAAGAAAGTCGTATGATTATGGATGGAGTTGATGTAAATACTGTTCAGGAAGAAATAGAAAAGCAGAGGTCGCATGTAATAAATCAGATGGACAATCTTATAAAAACTTTCATTCAGAATAATTATGAGAATGTACTTGGTCCGGGAGTATTTATTATGATAGGAAATTCCCTGCCGTATCCTTTCCTCACACCTCTGATGGAAGAAATCGTAAATGAGGCACCTGAAACATTCAAGAATAACTATCTGATTAAGAATTATCTTGTATTGGCCGACGAATACAAGAAAAACAATCTGGAATGACATTTTGATAGTTCTTTAAGGTATTCTTTTCGGAAATGAAGAATAAAAGGGGAGAAATTCCTAAAAGAAATACCCGATTCCCTACCATTATATAGGAAAAATCTGTTTAATGGATAAAATTTTCATTCTAATTTTGCTCTCGATAAAACATAAGAGAAAGGAATTGGAATATGAAAACTTTTATTACTATTATGATGCTGTCTTTGTCATTATGGGCAAGCGGTGTACATGCACAGACATCAGACGAGATGACTGCTGCTGAAAGAAAAGCCATACAGGAAAAACTTGATAGCCTTATGTTCGTTGAGGCTGAAAAAGCCGTATATGACAAGGATTTTACATTGGAGGCTGACAAGGTTGAATTCAAATATGGCCAGACAGCTTTTGTAAACTCTAATACTAATTTCGTATCCGTAAAAGGAGACAAATCTGTAGTGCAGGTAGCATTCAATATACCTGTTTCCGGTCCAAACGGAATAGGCGGAATAACATTGGATGGTACAGTCTCAAATTATAAAGTCAATAAAGACAAGAAAGGTAATATAAATATTTCCATGAATGTAATGGGAACAGGTATTTCTGCAATGGTGAATATCGCATTATATTCCGGAAGTAATAACGCGTCAGTAACTATAAGTCCTAATTTTAATTCAAACCGCATAACACTGAGTGGAGTTATAGTCCCTTCTTTCAGAAGCAGGGTTTATAAAGGTAGTTCTATATGATAATCAATTTAAAATTTTATTGAATATGAAAAAGTTGTTGTTTTACATTTGTCTGCCATTGTTGGCAGTCTCATGCGAGAAAGATCCTGATATGTCAGAACTCGATGCCGATTTGGCCGTATATACGGATTATGACAATAGCGTGGATTTTGGAAGTTATAAGACATATTTCCTTCCGGACAGTATTCTTGAAGCTGGAAGCCATAAAGCCACTTACTGGAAGGACGATAATGCAATGAAGATAATCAGTGCTGTAGAAACTCAAATGAACGAACGTGGATATACACGTATTACCGATCCTGAAGAAAAGGATAATGCCGATTTGGGTGTACAGCTTTCATATGTAGCCGAATCTTATCAGGTAGTTTCAGGAGGATATTTTGGCGGATGGTGGGATTATGGTTACTGGGGCCCATGGTGGGGTGGATGGTACTATCCGTATCCGGTAACTTACTCATATGATACCAATTCGCTGGTTATGGAGATTGTAGATTTGACAGGTGATGGTGAGAGTAAGAATATTCCTGTAGTTTGGTATGCCAATGCATCGGGTGCCCAATACAGCGGAATGTATAATTTGCAGTTGCTTGTCAATTCTGTTGAACAGGCCTTCAAGCAATCGGAATATATTAAAACTACAAAATAATAGGAGGAACAGGTAATGAAAACTATAAATATGATATTCAAGAGAGCAATTGTTCTATGTTGCTTGGCTTGCGGAGTTTTGTTGACAGCAAATGCACAATGGGACATACGTAATCTTAATCTGGTTATTGACTGGCAGGTAAACGCTCCGTTTTCAACCGGATTTGCCGACAAGATTAGCGGATGGGGTATGAATTATGAACTGAAATATAAGGTAGCTCCAAGATGGGATGTCGGCGTATTCGCTTCTTTCCATTCAAATCATCAATATGTGGATAGACAAACGTTGTCTATATCACCGACCGAAAGTCTGACAACTGACCAGCAGTGTTCTGCTTTTCAGGTACCGTTTGGAGTAATGGCAAACTATAAACTCTATAATGGCAAACATCTTGAACCTTATGTCGGATTGAAGGCGGGAACAATGTTTGCCAGAAATACTACATATTACGGTATAAACGGATTGTATGACAAGGCATGGGGCGGATATGTATCTCCTGAAATAGGATTTAATATTTATCCCTGCAAGACAAAGAACTGGGGATTTCACGTTGCCGGATATTACAGTTATGGCACGAACAAGACATATACTTTGACTGATGAAATTAATGGTCAAAACAATGCCGGATTCCGTGTCGGTGTGATATTCTAAAATAATGTAAATCCATAATAAATAAAGAACGGGATATCTGAATTAAAACCTCAGGTATCCCGTTTCTTTTGGATGTATAGAAATTAGTAGTATTTTTATGAGTTAAGGCTTGCTGAGCGTACCCGGCTGAGTGTTTCCGGTGTCATTTGCAATAATGAAGCAATATATATAAGTGGAGCCCTTTTCAGGATTTCCGGGTGTTGCTGCATTAATTTGTTATATCTTTCATTTGCCGGCTCAAACCTTAGTGTGTCAGCTTTTTGCTGTGAAGTTATCAGCGATTTTTCAAAGATTCTTCTATATAAGGTTCCTATTTCGCTGTTTACTGATGCCAAATGTACAATGTCGTTCTTGTTAATTCTCCAGGCTATTGTCGGTTCAAGCGTTTCAATCATAAGTCTTGTAGGTTCTTCATTGAAATAGCTTTCCAGGCATACAATAATGGCATCTTCGTATCCTATATGTTCTGTAAGGTCTTTATCATATTTAAAATAGAACTGACGTGTCATTCCTTTGTCTATAAAATACAAACAGTTGCACACCTGTCCCTCATCCAGTATTCTTTCACCTTTTTTGTATTTCTCAGGTACAAGAATTTCCGCTAATAATTTCAGACTCTCTTTTGTCAGTTGGCAATCAAGTGATGAAGCTAATCTTTTTGCTATATCTATATTTGAATTCATATCCGTTGGTTTAGTTAAGTTTGTTTATTTTACTTTGATTTTGTCAAAGCCTTCTCCGAAAACACCGATTACAGCACTTTGTGAAACAAATGCGTTAGGGTCGATGTCTTTTATGAGACGGAAAATTGTATTTGATTCACGCTTTTTTGCCAATACGAACATCATTTTTACATTGTTATTGGTGTAGCATCCCACTCCGTCAATAAAAGTTACACCTCTATGTAAATCTTTGTTTATTCTTTTACCTATTTCATCGTATTTGCGTGATATAATGAAGAACTGTACAGACTGACGGGCACTGTTTACAACCTGATCAAGTACGAAACTTGAAATAAACAATACCACATATCCGTAAACAACTTTTTCCCAGTCATGAAGTACGAAATAGCTTGATGATATGATTATGACATCACATATCAGAATTACCCTTCCCAATGTAATATCACGGTATTTGTTTATTATGGCCGCTATTATATCCGTTCCTCCCGTACTTCCGTTAGCCGAGAAAGCTACGCCAATTCCGCCGCCACAAAAAGAAGCTCCAAGAACGCATGCCATGAATGGCTGGTCGCTAATAAGTGAACCGGAAATGAAATGCTGGAGTACAGGTGTGGCGAAAGTCAGTACGCCTACTGCGAAAATGGTTTTCAGACAAAATTTCAATCCTAGAATTTTCAGGGCCAGAAGTAGGAGCGCAAAATTGATAATCAGGTAAGTATATTGTACCGGAAAACCAGTTGCCCAATATACGACTGACGCTATTCCAGGAACGGCTCCTGAAGGCAGATTGTTTGGCAATAAAAACACTGTCCATCCAACAGCGTACATAATCATCCCCAAAGCAATTAAAAGATAATCCTTTGTCTCCCTCAACAATTGCTGTCTATTGGTTATCGGTAAAACAGAGCTCATTTTGACATTTATTTTTATAAGTCCAACAATGTTTTTACTATAATCTAATTAAGCCGCTACAAAGGTATTAAAAAAAACAATGATTGATATAAATCAAGTATAAAAAATATCGAAGACTGTAAAATGATAAAAAAAGAAAATGTGAATGTAGCCGGATTTACAAAAGCATAATTTTATATTTCATTTATGACGTTTTTTTACTATTTTTGCACCGAAATAGACTAAAAAAGATAATATATGGCATTAGTCAACGAACATTTGCTAAAGTTGCCCGATAATTATTTGTTTACGGACTTGGCAAAAAAAGTAAATACTTTTAAGGTTACACATCCAAAAGCCGATATAATAAATTTAGGTATTGGAGACGTGACTCGCCCGATACCTCAATCCTGCCTGAATGCCATGCACAAGGCGTTGGAAGATCAGGCTAAAGTAGAGACTTTCCATGGATACGGGCCTGAGCAAGGTTATAATTTTCTTATTGATGCCATTATAAAACATGATTATGCCTCGCGTGGCATTAGCCTTGAGCATAGTGAAATCTTTATAAATGACGGGGCAAAGACCGATTCCGGAAATTTTGGCGATATATTGAGACATGACAACAGCATAGGTGTTACAGATCCTATTTATCCTGCATATATTGATTCTAATGTATCCTGTGGGCGCGCAGGAACACTAGAGGATGGATACAGATGGAGTAATGTGATATATATGCCTTGCAGTCCGGAGAACAATTTCATACCGCCTATCCCTGAACAGCGTGTGGATATACTGTATTTGTGTTTTCCCAATAATCCTACAGGAACAGTATTGAGTAAGAATGAACTGAAGAAATGGGTTAATTATGCCCTTGAAAATGATACTCTTATATTGTTTGACGCTGCATATGAAGCTTATATAAGACAGCCTGACATTCCTCATTCCATATATGAAATAAAAGGAGCCAAGAAAGTGGCCATAGAGTTCAGAAGTTACTCAAAAACAGCCGGATTTACCGGTATAAGATGCGGATATACGGTTGTTCCGAAAGAGGTTACGGCATCTACCTTGATGGGAGAGAGGATTTCACTTAACAGGCTCTGGCTCAAACGACAGACCACAAAATTCAATGGAGCATCATATATAGCGCAGAGGGGGGCTGAAGCAATATATACACCGCAGGGAAAAGAAGAGGTGAAAGCTATGGTGGATTACTATATGGAGAACGCAAGGATAATGAAGAAAGGCCTTACCAGTATAGGACTGAGGGCTTATGGTGGAGAGAATGCTCCATATCTTTGGGTTAAGGCTCCGAAAGGCATGACTTCATGGGGATTTTTCGACAAACTACTTTACGAAGCCCAGGTGGTAAGTACTCCGGGTATAGGTTTCGGACCGAGCGGTGAAGGATATATACGCCTTACTGCCTTTGGCGACAGAGACAGGTGTAAAGAGGGCATACAGAGGATTTGTCGAAACATATAGTATTGGAATTTAAGTAAAAAGAATTAAATAATATCAATAAATAGAAGTTTACAAGTATTATGTCACAATTAAGATTTAAAGTAGTAGAAGAGGCTTTTCACAAGAAACCTGTAAATGTGCCATCGCCAACGCAGCGTCCTAGTGAATATTTTGCCAAATACGTGTTTAACAGAGAGAAGATGTTCAAATATCTTCCGAGCAAGGTTTATTCAAAGCTTATTGACGTAATAGATAATGGTGCCACTCTGGACCGCAGCATAGCCAACGAGGTTGCTGCAGGAATGAAAAAATGGGCGGTAGAACTTGGCGCGACACATTACACTCACTGGTTCCAGCCACTTACCGAAGGTACAGCAGAAAAGCATGACGCTTTTGTGGAACACGACGGAAAGGGCGGAATGATTGAAGAATTTTCCGGAAAACTTCTTGTACAGCAGGAATCAGACGGTTCGTCATTCCCTAACGGAGGTATCCGCAATACATTTGAAGCTCGCGGATATAGTGCATGGGACCCTTCATCACCTGTATTCGTAGTTGACGATACATTGTGTATTCCTACAATTTTCATTGCATATACAGGAGAGTCGCTCGATTATAAGGCACCTCTTTTGAAATCTATACATGCAGTGACAAAATCTGCGCTTGACGTAATACACTATTTTGACCCTTCTGTAAAGAAAGTATATTCATATCTGGGATGGGAACAGGAATACTTCCTTGTTGACGAAGGTCTGTATGCCGCACGTCCTGACCTGTTGCTTACAGGACGTACGCTGATGGGACACGAGGCATCGAAGAACCAACAGCTAGAAGACCATTATTTCGGCGCCATTCCTACACGTGTGGCAGCCTTTATGAAGGATTTGGAAATCCAGTCACTTGAACTTGGTATTCCTGTCAAGACACGCCACAACGAGGTTGCTCCAAACCAGTTCGAGCTTGCTCCTATATTCGAGGAATGTAACTTAGCTGTTGACCACAACATGCTTGTAATGTCGCTCATGCGTAAGATAGCGCGCAATCACGGATTCAGAGTATTGCTTCACGAAAAACCTTTCAAGGGTGTTAATGGTTCCGGAAAGCACAACAACTGGTCGCTTGGTACTGATACAGGCGTATTGCTGATGGCTCCGGGCAAGACTTCGGAAGAAAATCTCCGTTTCATCACATTCGTTGTCAATACATTGATGGCCGTTTATCATCATAACGGATTGCTTAAGGCATCTATCATGAGTGCTACCAACTCTCACCGTCTTGGAGCTCATGAAGCACCTCCTGCAATCATTTCTTCATTCCTTGGTTCTCAGTTGAGCAAGGTACTCGACCATATCGAAGAAAGCAAGGCAGACGAGTTCATGTCATTGAGCGACAAGTTGGGATTGAAACTTGACATTCCTCAGATTCCTGAACTGCTGATAGACAATACAGACCGTAACCGTACTTCGCCATTCGCATTTACAGGAAACAGATTCGAGTTCCGTGCTCCGGGTTCTGAATCAAACTGTGCAAGTGCAATGATAGCATTGAACACTGCTGTGGCAGAACAGTTGATGATATTCAAGAAGGAGGTTGACGAACTTATCGAGAAGGGTGAACCTAAGATGTCTGCTATACTTCAGACTATCCGTAAGTATATCAAGATATGCAAGCCTATCCGTTTCGACGGTAACGGTTACAGCGACGAATGGAAGGAAGAAGCCAAGCGTCGTGGTCTGGACTGCGAGACAAGCTGTCCGTTGATTTTCGACAACTACATGAAGCCTGAAACTATAAAGATGTTTGAATCTACAGGCGTAATGAACCGCAAGGAGCTTGAGGCCCGTAACGAGGTGAAATGGGAAATGTATGTCAAGAAAATCCAGATTGAAGCCCGTGTACTTGGCGACCTGGTTATGAACCATGTTGTACCAGTAGCTACTGAATACCAGACCAAGCTGTTGGATAATGTATATAAGATGAAATCTGTATTCGGAGAAGAAGAAACAAAGAAGTTGTCTGCCGAAAATATAACTATCATCAAAGAAATAGCTCAGCATACTGCTTATATAAAGGAAAATGTGGATGCTATGGTTGAGGCCAGAAGGGTAGCAAACAGAATAGAATCTATCCGTGAAAGGGCAATCGCTTATCATGACAAGATAGCTCCTATGCTGGAAGAAATACGTTACCACATTGACCAGTTGGAACTGATGGTTGACGACCGTATGTGGACACTTCCTAAATATCGTGAGCTTCTGTTTATCAGATAATATTAACATCAATATAAATCCTTTCAGTTATGAAGCGCATTATCAATTACATCTGGCCTGTACTGTTATGCTTTGGTATTGGTTTTGCTGCAAACAAACTTCAGGCTGAGTCTATGATGGAGTGGTACCCTCATCTGAATAAGTCAGGTTTGACGCCACCGAACATAGCATTTCCTATAGCATGGTCCATAATATATCTCCTGATGGGACTTTCATTGGGACGGGTGCTGAACAAGAAATATAAGAAAGGAGTATTCATCTGGGCTGTACAGCTGGTTCTGAATTTCCTTTGGAGCATATTGTTCTTCACTATGCGTATGCCGGTTTTAGGTATGGTTGATATACTGCTTCTCGATGCTTCTGTCATTTGGTTTATGATGGCCGTAAGCAAGAACGACAAGCCTGCGCTGTATATGTTTATACCTTATATATTATGGCTCGTCATTGCCACATATCTGAACGGATATATCGTGATAAACAATTGATATTACCATTATAATACAGAAATCCCGGAACAGACACTGATGCTTGTTCCGGGATTTTTATTCGTCGTTTCTTGGTGCTGACGATGGTCGGCAGCTCTGCCCACTATAGTCGGCAGCATTGCCCACTATGGTCAGCACCATTGCCGACTATAGTCGGCACCAGAAAATGTCGTGGCGTTTTGGTGAATATGACTTAAAATAATAACCCCCTCATGCAAGAATTCCGTTAAAACTGATTCGTGCGTGAGGGGGATATTATATATGTGAGTATTTCTTTTTACAGTTTTCCTTTTTCGTCAAGATACGAATCTTTGAAACCAAGGAAGTACAGCACTCCGTCCAGGCCTATGGTGTTGATGGACTGTTCGGCATTCTCCACTACCTTAGGTTTGGCATGGAAGGCTATTCCCAATCCGGCTGTAGAGAGCATAGGCAGGTCGTTTGCGCCGTCGCCTACTGCTATGGTCTGGGCTATATCGACCTTCTCTACCTGTGCCAGCAGTCTGAGCAATTCGGCTTTACGCTTTCCGTCAACTATCTCGCCAAGGTATCTTCCGGTGAGTTTCCCGTCTTCTATTTCAAGTTCATTTGCGTAAACATAGTCTATTCCGAATTTGCGCTTCAGGTATTCGCCGAAGTAAGTAAATCCTCCGGAAAGTATCGCTATCTTGTATCCGTATTGTTTCAGTACAAACATCAGTCTTTCCACTCCTTCCGTGATAGGCAAATTTTCGGCTATTTCCTTCATTACACTTTCGTCCAGGCCTTTCAGCAGTGCAACCCTTTCTGTGAAACTTTCCTTGAAGTCTATTTCTCCACGCATCGCGCGTTCGGTTATGGCTTTGACCTGTTCGCCCACTCCGGCACGTTCCGCCAGTTCGTCTATACATTCTGTCTGTATCAACGTAGAGTCCATATCGAAACAAATCAGTCTTCGCATACGGCGGTACATGTTGTCAAGCTGTAGAGAAAAATCCATACCCATTTCACTGCTCAGTTTCATCAGGCTTCGCTGCATTTCTACTTTGTTCTTTGGTGTACCTCTGACGGAGAATTCTATACATGACCTAACGCTTGCCTTTTCCTCGTCTAGCGGAACTCTACCTGTAAGTCGCTTTATAGAATCAATGTTCAATCCTTGTTCCGCTATAATCTTTGTGGCGGCCGAAATCTGTTTTGCAGTCAGCCTTCTGCCCAGTATGGTGATTATGTATCT
>JAHLFB010000076.1 GCA_018884025.1 Candidatus Phocaeicola faecipullorum | reverse complement strand
TTGTTTTCTACTCCCCCCGCCACTGTAAATTGAGGTTCATCTCCTGAACAAACATTTTCAGGAGAGACCGTCACATTGGTAAGGTCTGTAAGCAATCCATCGTTTATACAGTCCATAACACCGTCACCATCGTAGTCAGGACGAATAAATACACCATATATTTTCATGTTATCTAATACATTAATTCCACTTCCAAGAATTAATTTCAATCTATTAAACGGCTTTGGAGGAGTAACGGAAACGTAAGACTTATCGCCTCCACCTAACAGTTTCACATTAAGTCCTCCCCCAGAGGTTGATTCGCCGACTTCTTGTTCGCCATTATAAGCAGAAATCTGTACGATATTTATCAGCTCAATTTTGGCGATTGCTGTTATATCTGATAGAATGAAACCTACTTCTTGGTTGCCTTGTATCTCATCAAATGTCACTTCTATTTCTCTTGCTTTTCCTACATCTGCAAGCTTAACAAATGTTGCTGCACTCTCATTATCGTTATCTACTATATTTCCTATATCGAATATGATGTCACCTGCAGTAAGTAATGCAGTTGTGTTTACGGATGCTTTTGCTCCATAGTTGGCATTGGTAATGAGTTCCATACATTCTTCACCCGGATTTGCACATTCGCTGGATGCTTCATCCCAAAAAGCATAGTATATTTGTAAATCCTCTCCTAAATTCAAATTGAGTGTACCTCCATACCATAATTCGATGCGGTCAAACTCTTGGTCAGTATCAATGCTTAAACGTGCCAAACTGTTTTCACCGCTATTCCCGATTAAACCAAGTGAAACTCCATTGTTATCGAAGGCAAATTTATTTTCCACTTCTGTCTCACCGTTGAAAAGTTTAATCTGTAAGAATTTTAACACGTCTGCTGCTAAAAATTTGTTTACACGGTTAAAGATAAAACCGGCTCGAACAACTTTACCTTCGGAATTGATTTTTTGACCGTTTTTTGCTTTTACTCCTATGATTCCAGAGTTGCTTATCAATGAAACAGTTGAGGTGCTTGCTGTGATGTAATCTCCAGTGTTTTCATTGACAACATTAGGTAAACGACCTTCATATCCTTCTCCAAATATGTTAATACCCCATCCTTCATCTATGGCGAAAGCTTCCCACTCGTCTTCTCCATTTTTATTTATCAATGGATTGTTACAATAGGTTTTAGCTTTCGCTTTACGGGTTATGGTTGCAGTACAAGTAATAGGCTCTTTGTTGGGTTCTGTGTAAGTTGCTTTTATAACATAATCTCCCTCTACATTCATGTTTTTCAATAAATTGCCTTCTATGATACCCATTCCTGTTGTCGCGTTGTTTGGCCTACTGATAACTTCATACGTTACAGTTGCATTTGTTACATCCGGATCTGCAAAACGGTAATTCGGAACATAGACAGTGGCATCGGCTAAAGTGAAATAAGAGGAAACATCGACTGCGGTCGGCTCGCGAACGTAGGCATAATGAATAGATGTGACTCCTAAATCTAGATTTACCCCCGAAAATCCGAATTGCATTCTTGAACAATCGTTACAAGTTTCTGGAATGAGCATACTGGTCCATGTTTCTCCTCCAGAAGCAACTTTTAAAGCAATGACTTCTGTGTTTGTATATTCTGCTACAATTTCTTCTTCTTCATTATATGCTTTAATAAAACTTGTTCCGCCTATATTTGCACTAAAAATGCTTCCAAAGGTTGTATAAAATCCTATTTCAGATCCTGCAGGTATAGTGCGTCCAAAATCAACAGTTACGACAATATTATTTACTAAAACTGTACTTGCCCCATTGTCTAAATCATCATCAATCAAGTTGTCTATCGTAATATCATGTTGGCTTTGCCAATCTGCTCCATCCGGGGTTGTTACCTTGTTTTTAAAAAAATCATAACTTAGTTGATATTGATTTATTTTATCTTCACCAACATTGATTGCCGGTATTTTGGGGCTTTCTCCTACATACGCATAGAGTATTGACAAGTTATTGATGAGATCCAAATTAAGCCCCGATGTACCCAAACGGATTTCGTCAAATGGTTTTGTAAATTCACCTTCTGTTACGTATATGGATGATGAATTTCCATCTTTTATGTTTCCAATTCCAAGTTTTATCAAACTGCTGGATTCGGTAAATGAAACCCTTTCGCCAGTCGGTTCTCCATTTAAATAGGTATCTACCCAAAGTGTATTTAGCACTTTAAGAGACAATGCACCGCCGGGAGAGGCTTGTAACGCAAATCCTGCTTTTTGCCCTCCGGCATATACATAATTCAGATCACGAACGGAGATTATTTGATTTAAAATGAGATCAGCACTGATAATACTGCTGGGTATAAATGCGTTTTTTAGATCAGTATCAACTAAGACTTGTGCCGCTTGTTCGTATTCACTTGCGTTATTTGCTCCGCCTGTTACATCGTAGTTGCCAACTGAGACAAAAGCCTCAGACATATTGTCTATGACACGTCCTGCTCCGACCAATGGTACTCGGCGTGTGGCAGTCCAGGTACCATCACTATTGCGCACCAATCCGGCACCTCCGTCATTAAGTGTTCCATCCGCTCTTGTTATGTCTGCTTTTGTTCCTGCCGAAGGCAACAGATCCTCGTCTTTGCACGATGAGAAGAAGACGGTAAACAGTAAGGCGCAAAGCAGGGCTGCAGAGAGCCGGCTTTGCCATTTCTTTGCACGCTGGGACGCTTGGCGACCCGAGCGTGCGGGGTCTTTTGGTTTCATAAGTTTATGTTTTTCGTTCATTTGTTTTCGTTGTTTTAAAAGCTTGTCATATCCCCGGAAAAGTAATATATACTGCAACCGCCGATGAATATATCTTCTGAGGCCGAAAGATATATATTACTTTGCCGATGAAGTATATATTACTTTTCAAGGGGGTATTTAACGTGCATGCAAGTATCTGAAGTTACAATCTATGATAGCTTGCAGCAACAAGTCGCCACATACAGATTTATCGTTTACAGGTGAATTTTCGCTATAAGGGAGGGTAACGATACCTGTATAGATTTTATCTCCGGTAGTAGTGGCTATCTTATTGTAGATGGCACTATTCAAACCACTGTTATCAATAAATTGCGCTATGTTACCAACATTATTAAATCTATCGTAATCCTCATAACCCTCTTCCGTTGTAATCATAAAATTGTCAACGCCTGTTATCGTTACATGACGAAAATATCTATTCCAATCCATCTGAGAATCCCCCATTTGAAAGAAATAGTTATTCCCTTTTGTATAAGTTACAACTTTTCCTCTTACATCTTTTATCTTCTGTTCTTTTGTTGGTTGTATTGTATTAGCAAAATTATCACACTCCTCCATATGACTCACAAATTTATTATCATCAAACCAAATTATAATAAATTCATCAGGATGTTGCTTAAGAAAGCTATCAAACAAATCTATAACATCTTCTCGAAGAATATTATGAAAATTATGTTTTCCATCACTTAAATGGTTTATATCAAATCCTCGAACCCCCATATTCAACCAATTTTCAATAGTTGTAATAGATTCATCTTCACTACAAACAACTCCTGGTATTGACATTTGCATAACGAACATATTGTCATCCAGCATAGACATCCATTCATTGGTATGCGGCATATAAGGAGAGATATCAGGTAACTGGATGCTGATTCGGGTATGGGGTGAAAGCTTACCACCCTCGTTTGTCTTCAAATTTTGATAGAAACTGAAACCTCCGGCTGTATGCACTTTTACTTTTGCACACTTTCCGACAGGAATGGTTACCGGAGGAATAAATGCCATCAACTTAACCGACTCTCCTTCGTGCAACTCGACATATCTTCGGTGTTCCTGTATGTCGTTGATCTCAATCGTTTCGATTTCGTTATCGAAGTTAACGAAAATGGATTCGGAATGGTCTTCTCCTGTCATTTTGTTATACAGATTTCCTTTGGCACCAGGGTCTACATTCCCGTCTTCCTCCATGCCTGCTGTGTTATAAACAATAGCCCCTTTTTCCAAACCTTCTGGAATGATAACGCTGACTCCCGTTATCGTGACAGGGTCGATGATGCCCGTAGCCACTTCGTATTTTCCGGCAGTCACGGTAATGTCCAACGTTGTCATGATGGGGTCGAAGTCCAACAATACATGGTCACCGTCGGGTTGTATCGTGTTTTTAGCTATCATGTAAGCGTTCTTCATGTCGGGGGTAGTCTGGTATACGCCTTGTTCCATCGATGTTACCCTTACCGTTTGGTCGGTGACATATTTCATCGTAAACAATTTATCACTGCTATTCGGGTCTGGATAAGAAGATATCCTTTCCAATGGATAAGCACCATAGAATGTACAACTCTCGCTACGTTGATCGTCTTTCAAATTAAGAGACCATATCAACGGTGATTCCATAGGTTCAATCAAGCCATGATGTTCATGATTGTCAGGAATCGAATCCGTTATTTCATAACCGGCTTTCTTATCGCCTCCTCCTTGTTTCTCAACCAATTCAGATTCGGTATAAATACCTATTTGGTCGCCTATATTCCAGTTCAATGTCCACCATCCGTCAACCATTTCGTCATATGCCGTACGACTTTTCACTTCGCCGACACTGAACTGTATCGCTTCTCCCGGACGGATGGGGTTGGGAGAAACATTTTCTTGATTGTCATCGCTGCAACCGGTAATAAAAAATCCAGCAGCGCACAACAAAAACAAATAATATAACCTACTTTTCATCTTTCTTACTTTTTGTTCATAGAATCCCATGAATTATTTTCTGGAGTAGTAAAATCAAAACTTTCACCGACTTCTTGCCGGTTGATTTCCACATGACGCTCTTCTCCGACATCATCCCCCGGATGAGCCGTTACCGATGTCGCACAAATCCCGTTTTCCATTTCCACTCTCGTCCGCTTGGTGGCGGGAGCTTCATACTGTTCTTTCAATAGTTCTTTCATATAGCTATACGTTTTTTTGAGTTGATTATTTTAAAGTATTGTTTA
>JAHLFB010000075.1 GCA_018884025.1 Candidatus Phocaeicola faecipullorum | reverse complement strand
GCAGCCATTAATGCCGGAGCGGATTCCATCTATTTCGGTATTGAAAGCCTTAACATGCGTGCCCGTTCGGCAAGCACGTTCACAATTGACGATTTGCGTGAGATTGCCGCCCTGTGCGATGAGCATGGAGTAAAAAGCTACCTCACCATAAACACTATAATTTATGATGAGGACATAGAGCTGATGCGCAAGATTGTGGATGCGGCTAAGGAAGCCGGCATCAGCGCGGTAATAGCAGCCGATGTGTCTGTCATGGCATACTGTAATCAGGTAGGTCAGGAAGTGCATCTCTCTACACAGCTCAATATCAGCAATGCTGAGGCGTTGAAGTTCTATTCACGCTTTGCCGATGTTGTGGTTTTGGCACGTGAACTTAACCTGAAACAGGTACGTAAGATATACGATGCCATTCAGGAGGAGAACATAACAGGTCCGATGGGCGAGAAAGTAAGAATAGAGATGTTCTGCCACGGTGCATTGTGTATGGCCGTATCAGGAAAATGTTATCTCAGCCTTAACGAGCTTAATGCATCTGCCAATCGTGGCGCATGCATGCAGGTATGCCGCCGTTCATATATAGTAAAGGATAAGGAAAGCGATATAGAACTGGAAGTTGACAACCAGTATATCATGTCTCCCAAGGACCTTAAGACCATACATTTCATGGACGAGATGATAGAGGCCGGAGTACGCGTGTTCAAGATAGAAGGACGCGCGCGCGGACCGGAGTATGTTCGTACAGTAGTGGAATGCTATAAGGAAGCCATCCAGTCATATCTTGACGGTACATTCACTGAAGAAAAGAAAGCCGATTGGGATACACGTCTCAAGACAGTGTTCAACCGTGGTTTCTGGAACGGATACTATCTTGGTCAGCGTCTTGGCGAGTGGAGCAAAAACTACGGCTCTGAGGCCACGGAAAGGAAGGTATATGCTGGACGCGGCATAAAATATTTCTCAAATATCGGTGTTGCCGAATTCCTCATCGAGGCTACAGAAATCAAGGTCGGCGACAAGCTGCTCATCACCGGTCCTACTACCGGGGCAATGTATGTAAACCTGGAAGAGGCACGTGTAAACCTCAAACCGGTGGATGTGGTGAAGAAAGGTGTCCATGTATCGTTCAAGGTACCCGACAGAATCCGTCCCAGCGACAAACTCTATCGTGTGGTTCCTGCCGAGGAACTGAAAAAGAAATAATCAAATCAGAAGTTATTGCTTCATTTGGAGTTAAAGGGGGTAAAGTAAATGTTCACCGGAACAGGTACTTTATCTCCTTTAATTTTACCATACTTCCTTTACAGTTATACCTTCTTTACTCCTATATCTGCTTCCCCGTCATTCTGCACGTGTGAAATGATGCAAATGAAAACACTTTTCCTCTTCTGATTGTTCTCCCGGATTTTAGTATTTGTAATGCAACTGATGTTGCAGAATTGTTTCATAGCAGTTAATATTGTAATACCATTTGCTGTCGTTGTACGTATTCATATCTCTGTTTTTAACCTATATCTATCTTTGTGCTGGATTTTAATTAATAGGTATGGGTAAATATTATTTTTGCTTAAAAACAGTTTCGTTGCGCAGTGTGCTGTCGCTTTTGGTCTTGATTTTATTGACTTCAGGATGTGGCGAACCTTTGAATGAAATCAAAGATAGTTTTGATATTGACTTTGATGTCCCCTCTCTTATAGAGGTAAGTGTAGGAGGGGAATATACGTTTGCGGGTGCCAATACAAGTTCGTTGATTGATACAGATGATATTATATTGGAGTCCGAAAACGGTATCTCTTATATTTGTCCTATACTGTCTATAGCGGCAGATAGTTTTACCATAAGTTTAAGTAATGAGATAAAGACCGGCTATTACGTCTTATATATCAAGCGTGATAACAGGAAGAAGTTGATAAGCAAGACATATATTAATATAGTAGAGGACTTGGATTTCACACCTGATGCCGGAACTA
This sequence comes from Candidatus Phocaeicola faecipullorum, assembly GCA_018884025.1. Taxonomy (GTDB): domain Bacteria; phylum Bacteroidota; class Bacteroidia; order Bacteroidales; family Bacteroidaceae; genus Phocaeicola; species Phocaeicola faecipullorum. Next base: position 47,350 of record JAHLFB010000075.1, on the reverse strand, counting down.
CGGTTTATGGTGTGGTGTCGGCAGACGGTAGTCCGGTGCAGGGTGTTGTCGTTTCGGATGGGATAGAGGTAAGCGTGACTGATGAGCGCGGTATCTATCAGTTGGAATCGGAAAAGAAATGGGGATATGTGTTTATTTCCATACCTTCAGGATATGAGGTTCCTGCCAATGGAGTTTTGCCTCAGTTCTATAAAATAATGAGAGGGGATGCCACCACTTTGGAACGTGTGGATTTCTCGCTTACAGCTGTAGAAGGACAGGATGACTACAAGGTGCTCATGCTGGGGGATATGCACCTTGCCAACCGTACGGGGGACTTAGGACAGTTCATGAACTTTACTGAGGATTTGAACAGTTACCGCACCTTGCATCAGCATGAAAAGATGTATGCCATCACGTTGGGCGACATGACTTGGGATTTGTACTGGTATTCGAATAGTTATGCCCTTCCTGAGTATCTTAATACAATAAACAGTCAGGTAAAGGGGCTTCAGATTTTCCATACCATAGGTAACCATGACTATGACTATAAATCTACTGACGATCAGGATGCAGGAAGTCGTTTCACTGATTACATTGCTCCTATGTACTATTCATTCAATATCGGGAAAGTTCACTATGTAGTGTTGGACGACATTGACTGTAGCAACTACGATGGGACAACCTCTCGCGACTACGAGAAGCGTGTGTCTTTAGAGCAGTTGAACTGGCTTGCCAAGGATTTGGCCTATGTGGACAAATCGACTCCGTTGGTGGTGGTAATGCATGCACAGGTTTTCTATCCGTCGGAGACGGAAGGGTTCAAGATGGACCACGATGTTTTGAACACTACACAATTGCTGAATACACTGAAAGGATATAAGGTGCATTTTGTTACCGGACATACTCACCTGAGCTTTAACGTGACTCCGGAAGCAGCCGTGACAGGCAGACAGGAGGTTTACGAACATAATGCAGGTGCGATATGTGCTTCATGGTGGTGGTCAGGACATTTAACTCCCGGGGTACATATAAGTCCTGACGGAACACCGGGGGGATACTCTATATGGGATGTAAACGGAACAGACATAGAATGGATATATAAATCAACCGGATGGACTGAGGATTATCAGTTCCGTAGTTATGACCTGAACAATGTGAGTTTCTCTTTGGCCGATGTTCCACAGATGCCGGCAAGTGTGCCGGCTTCGGTAAAGGCTAAGTTTCAACGTTATGTTGACGCCTACCCTGTTAACACGAATAATGAGGTACTGATAAATATCTGGAACTGGAATTCAAACTGGACATTGGACGTGACTGATGAGAATGGCAACAAGCTTGAGGCGAAAGAGGTGTGGGCGTATGACCCGCTGCATGTGGCAGCTCTAAGTGTGAAACGTTTCAACTCATCTACACTGACATCTACCCCTAGCTTCATTACTGAAAAGTTCACACATTTCTTCAAAGTGAAAGCTGTTGATGCCGATACGGATCTCGTCATTACTGTGCGTGATGAGTTCGAACATGAATGGACGGAGTTGATGGAACGTCCCAAAGAGTTCTCTACCGAAGCGTACAGGCTCCGCTAAAACGGTTATCGTTTTTAAAAACAACTATAAACTATAAAAACTAAAAGACTCAGATTATGAAAAAACTTTTTCTGTCTCTCGCCTTATGCGGGATTGTACAAATGGGATTCGGACAAGCTGTTGATAAAAGCATTGATATACCGGACCTTGACAAGTATCAAACATTGAAATGTGATTTTCACATGCACACTGTGTTCTCAGATGGTCTGGTTTGGCCTACTGTGAGAGTTGACGAGGCATATTCCGAAGGGTTGGATGCCATTGCCATCACGGAGCATATCGAATACAGGCCGCATAAGAAAGACATACAGGCCGACCATAACCGCTCGTACGAGATTATGAAGGATTATGCCAAGAATAAGGATGTGATTGTTATCAAAGGAAGCGAGATTACCCGTCCTATGGCTCCGGGACATCACAATGCCATATTCCTGACAGACAGTAATCCGTTGGACACCAAAGACTATAAGGATGCTTTCCAGGCTGCCAAATCGCAGGAAGCCTTTATCTTCTGGAATCATCCGGGATGGGACTCACAGCAGCCGGAAGAAACAAAATGGTGGAAGGAACATACCGAGTTGTACAATAACGGATGTATGCAGGGCATAGAGGTGGCAAACGGTGAGCATTATTATCCGGAAGCGTTGCAGTGGTGTCTTGACAAGAAACTTACTATGATAGGAACATCCGACATTCATCAACCGATACAGACTAATATTGACTTCAATAAGGGTGAACACCGTACAATGACATTGGTTTTTGCCAAGGAACGTACTCCGGAAGGCATCAGGGAGGCGTTGGATAACCGCAGGACAGCAGTATTCTTTAAGGATATGATTATCGGTGAAGAACAGTGGCTGAGAGAACTGTTCGGAAAGTCGGTAACCATCGAAAAGATAAACAAGAATGAAAAACGTGTACAGTTTGTTGTCCGTAACAATTCAGACCTGCCTTTCTATCTTAAGAAGGGAGAGCACGACGCCAATCTGATATATTTCAGGACATATACCATTGAGCCGAAATCAAAACATACCATCACGGTAAAGCTGGGCGATGCCGGCATTACATCAGGTAAAGTGAACTTTGAGGTTACCAATATGGTGGTAAAACCCGGAAAAGGGCTTGACTGTCAATTCAGTTTTTAATACTCAATTACTATTTAAACAAAATATCTATTTATGAAAGTTTTCAATTCGTATGTTTTTTTGCTGTTGTTGTTGCTGACAGGCAGTGCTTCCGCTTTGTCGGCACAGAACAGAGCTATTTCAGGTAGGGTACTGGATGCTTTGCAGGAACCGCTTATCGGGGTAACAGTCGGCATTGAAGGCAGTTCCAGGGGAAGTGTGACTGATATAAACGGAGTTTTCGAACTTCAGATACCCATCTCCGGAGCGACTCTGAATTTCTCTTATGTGGGCTATATCACCGAGAAGGTTAAGGTGAAACCCGGACAAAATGATATAGTGGTATATATGCAGGAAGATGCCATCATGTTGGACGAGGCAGTAGTAATCGGTTATGGTACTCAGAAAAAGGTAAACCTTACGGGAGCCGTGACAATGGTGGATAACAAATCCTTGGAGAACAGAGTCTCTCACTCTCTTACCAATATGCTTCAAGGTTCTGTCCCTGGTTTGAACATTACGACTTCATCCGGAGTACCGGGAAGCTCTCCTTCAATTAATGTGCGCGGTACCACATCTATCAATAGTGCGGAGCCATTGGTGCTGATTGATGGTGCGGTGGGCGAACTGGAACGTATTAACCCCAATGACGTAGAGTCTATTTCTGTTATCAAGGATGCTTCGGCGGCAGCTGTGTATGGCGCGCGTGCGGCATTTGGTGTGATTTTGGTCACGACCAAATCTGGTGCAGCAAATGAAGGAAAAGCTACAGTGCGTTACAGCGGCCGTTTGGGTTGGGAATCGCCTACTACATCGACTGACTACGAAGACACAGGTTACTGGTCTGTTTATACTGTAAACCTTTTCCGTAAAGCGGAGAACGGTAAGAACTATATTAATTATACTGACGAGGATATGCGTCAGTTGCTGGCACGCGTTAACGACAAAACAGAGAATCCTGACCGTCCGTGGGTGGTGGAAGAAATGAGAAACGGACGCCGCCAGTGGGTGTATTATGGAAACTACGACTGGTGGGAAATGATGTTCGATGACACACATCCCACACAGCAGCACAATATTTCTATCAGTGGAGGGAATAAGGACGTGAAGTATATGGTGAGCGGAGCGTATGACTATCAGAAAGGTATTCTGAGAATGAATCCCGATATTTACCGCAAGTATAACCTGCGTTCTAAACTTGATTTCCGTATCAACAAGTGGGCAACAATGACCAACAACACTTCTTTTTACGGCTCCCAATATACTTCGCAGGGAGACGGAAGTGTGGAGAACACTCTGGCTTACAGCTCAAATCATGCTCTTGCCTGCTTCCCTATGAAGAATCCTGATGGTTCATGGCTTTACGGCACTCCTTATATAGACTATAAGGTGGGTAACGGACGACATATCATCGTTGGCGAAGGGTCGCACCGTAATGTGAACCGTACGAATGATTTCTCGAATACAACCCGTCTGGTCATTACGCCGATAAAACCGTTGAGCCTTACTGCCGACTTTACTTACCGCCTATATCAGACACGCAATACCAGCCGCTCAAACAATATCCCTTACAGGGAATATCCTGATGCTGAAATGGAGTATTATACTACGGGTGCCGGAGCCAATCGCCTGGATGAGTCGGTGAATACACGCAACTACTATTCGGCAAATGTCTTTGCCAACTTTGACTATACTTTCAACGACAAGCATCATCTTACAGCAGTGGCCGGATTCAACTACGAGACCATGCGACTGAAAAACATTTCGGCTTTCGGTGAAAATCTGACTTCCACTTCGCTTGACGATTTTAACCTTGTTGGAGTTAATGAAGAAGGCGAGGTGGTGACAGGAGTAGATGGAGCTCAGAATGAATATGCGCTGGCCGGTTTCTTCGGACGACTGAATTATGATTATAAGGGCCGTTACCTGTTTGAAGTGAGTGGACGCTATGACGGTACTTCGCGCTTTGCTTCCGGAAGCCGTTGGGGATTTTTCCCATCAGGTTCATTGGGCTGGCGTATCTCGGAGGAACCATTCTTCAAACCGCTGACTCCTTATATTGACAATATGAAGATGAGAGCCTCATTTGGTAGTCTGGGTAACCAGAATGTATCGTCGTATTACACTTACATGCGATTGGTAACAGTGAGTAGTTTTGCCGGATATTCGTTTGGCGAAGGCAGCTCGATGGCGAAGTACTCTACATTGGGAGCGCCGGTATCGTCTGACCTTACTTGGGAAACAAGCCAGCAGTGGGACTTGGGTTTCGACTTTACAATGTTGAAAAACAGACTGAACATAACTGTGGACGGATATGTGCGTAACACATTGAACATGCTGACCGATGGTATCGAGCTGCCGGCTGTATATGGAGCGAGTGTGCCGGACATGAACACAGCCAACCTGCAGACACGAGGATATGAAATAGCAGTAAGCTGGAGAGACCAGTTCGAACTTGCTGGACGTCCGGTGGAATATACCCTTGGGGCTAACATGAGCGACTATAAGAGTTACATCACCAAATACGACAACAAGGACAAGACTTTTGCCAAAGATTATTACGAAGGCATGCGTTTGGGTGAAATTTGGGGATTCGTGACAGACGGACTGTTCGAGACTACCGAAGAGGCGCAGGCATACGCCAAGGAAGTTGACCTTAGCTATATCAACAACCGCATAACCGGCGGATGGCAGGGAGGTGACCTTAAGTTTGTCGATTTGAACGATAACAAGAAATTGGACATCGGCAGCAATTCTGTGGATGATCCGGGAGACCGCAAGATATTGGGCAACTCTCTTCCAAGTCTTTCGTACGGTTTCAACGCAAGCCTACGCTGGTATGGATTTGACGTATCTGTATTCTTCCAAGGAACTGGAAATCACTATTGGTATCCTGATTCACATGCCGCACAGTTCTGGGGAGCTTATACTTATCCGTATCTGACTTATCTTCAGAAGAACTTCATGGATGAGGTATGGACAGAAGACAATAAGGATGCATATTTTACACGCCCGATGGCATATTCAGCCACTTCCGGTCCTCTAAGTAAGGTTAATGACCGTTACTTGCAGAATATTCGCTACCTGCGCTTCAAGAATCTTACTGTAGGTTATACCATTCCGGTGAACCTTACAAAGAAAATAGGTGTTGAGCAGGCACGTATCTACTTCTCAGGTGAGAACCTATGCTACTGGTCGCCGCTGAAGAAGCATACTAAATACATTGATCCGGAATCAGCTTTCGACCGCAGCAATGACACTTACAACCGTATGTACTATCCTTGGCAGAAAACATTCATGTTCGGGGTTGACATCACATTCTAATCATTATTCAACTAACAGACAAACATATATATGAAACGATTTATTATAGCGGCTTTGAGCCTTTCGGTGGGATTATCCTCATGTGACAGTATGCTTGACCTAAGCCCGAAAAGTGAAATCTCTCAGGATGATTATTTCAAGACAGAGAGCGATTTACAGCTTTTCAGCAACAGTTTCTACAATAATCTGTTGGACAAGTCGCCTTACGATGACCAGAGTGACATTTATGTGCAGCAGAAATTGTCGGACGAAATTATCGGAGGAAACAAACGTACTGTTCCCGCCTCCGGTGGAGGATGGAGCTGGACGGACTTGCGCAAGATGAATACCCTCCTGGCTAATATAGACAAATGTGAGGACAAGGCAGCCGTAACCAAATATACAGCACTTACCAAATTCTTCAGGGCATACTTCTATTTTGAAAAAGTAAAACGTTTCGGCGATGTGCCTTGGTATGATGTTGAGTTGGGTTCTTCTGACGATGCCCTCTACAAACCGCGTGACTCGCGCGAATTGGTCATGACCAAGATGTTAGAAGACATTGAATTTGCCATTAATAACCTTCCCACCAGAGAAGAAGAGCCGAGCAGCCCTTACCGTGTGAACCGCTGGGCAGCGTTGGCGCTGAAAGCTCAGTTCTGCCTTTACGAGGGAACTTACCGCAAGTATCACAACTTGACTTTGGAAGGTAACGATTATACTTATTATCTTGACCAGGCAGCTAAGGCGGCTTATGAGATTATGCATGATGGTCCTTATAAGTTGTATTCCACCGGACATCCGGAAAGTGACTACATGATGCTCTTTGCCGAGGAAAATGCCAATCCGGACGAATATATCCTTGCCATTAACTTCGACTTCGGTTTGCATATATACCACAATGCAACCGGACATGCGTTGGTTGCCACTCAGGGACAGCCGGGGTTGACACGCAAGATGGTGAATACGTATCTGATGAAAGATGGAACCAGATTTACCGACAAACAGGGTTGGCAGGAAATGAAGTTTGCTGAAGAGGTCAAGGACAGAGACCCTCGTCTGGCACAGAGCATCCGTACTCCCGGATATACTCGTATCGGTACTACTACAGTACTTCCACCGGACTTATCGACCAGCATTACCGGCTATCAGCCTATTAAATTCGTACAAGATCCGACAGCATGTGGCGGAAATGTGGACCGTCCGAGCTATTCTACCTGCGACCTTCCGGTATATCGTTATGCTGAAGTCTTGTTGAACTATGCCGAGGCTAAGGCTGAATTGGGAACATTGAATCAGGAAGACCTGAATATATCCATTAATCTGCTGCGCGACCGTGTAGGCATGAACGATGCCCACTTGGATATGGATGCGGCGAATGCCAATCCTGACCGTTATCTCTCGTCTGAGGAACATGGATATCCTAATGTGACAGGCAGCAACAAAGGCGTGATATTGGAAATACGCCGCGAACGTACCATCGAACTTATGCAGGAAGGTTTCCGTTTCGACGATTTGGTACGCTGGAAAGCCGGAGCGTGCGTTGACCAGGACATCTATGGTATGTATTTCCCAGGCCCCGGAGAATATGATTTGAGCGGTGATGGAAAAGCGGACGTAATACTTTATGCGAATGGTGGCGTCAAACCTGAAGCCGGAGAAGGGGTGTTGGTTTATGAAATAGGTAAGGACATTACGCTTACTGGCGATAACAGCGGATATGTGTATCGCCATAAGGACATAGTACGCAACGGTTTCAACGAGGAGCGTGATTATCTGTATCCGATTCCTATCAACGAGCGTTCTTTAAACAAGAACCTGACACAGAATCCGGGATGGGATGATGGTCTTGATTTCTAAATAATATGTGTAAAATATAATATAGGCTATTATGAAATTTACAAATAAAATATTTATGCCGGCGTTGTGCCTCATGGTTGCTTTACTTTGCGGTTGTAGTAAGGAAGAAGATAATGTGGCGCGTGCGGTTCTCGCAAGTACGAGCTCCTTGACTTTTTCTGCTCAGAATCCGACTGAGAAAATAATAACAGTTTACTCTGATGCGGAATGGTACATGGAGGAAATTCCAGAGTGGGTCACAGTTACACCGGCTACAGGTTCAGGAACCACGGAAGTTACGATATCCGTGTCTGAGAATATGAGAGATGGTTCGATAGACAATCCGAGAGAGGCTACAGTGGTGTTTAGAGGAAGTACTCTGTCCAGCAGGGCAGAAGTGAAGGTCTCACAGGATGGAGACAAATACCGCGACTGTAAGGAATATTCAGTATCTGATGTATTGTCATTGGAAGATGGAACAGTAGTTATAGTCCCGGGCGCGTATGTCTCTGCGGTGACAACTGGCGGATGTATTGTCACAAGTGCCTCTTTCGACAGTAACATTTACATTGAGACATCCGAGAATGTTGAGGTTGGCGATGAAGTATATATAATGGGAACGAAAGAGTCCGATACATATAAGCTGTCCAATATCATTTGCGATAAAGTTACTGTGTTGTCCAAAGGTCATGAAATAAATCATCCGCAACCTGTTGAAATTACAGACAAGATTGATTCCTACACTTCCGACAAAAGGGAATATGTTACTTTAAGAGGAGTGTTCCTGGATAATGTCATAACAATAGAAGGTGCTGCAAACTCAGTTTCTTTGGTTGATGTTTCTGGGGATTATAGCAATTTGAATGGTCATTATGTGATATTGAAAGGCTATTATTCCGGAACGGCGGCTCCTGTTGTAAGAATTGTCCTTGAGTCAATACAGGATGACGGAGTATATGAGGTTATATACTTCTCTGAAAATTTTGAGTGGTTGAAGCCATGGGCAGAGAATAGCGGTGCCGGACAGACGGTAGAGAATGATGGTTCTGGTAGTGCACCGCAGATATATTCGGCAAAGAATCCTGAAGGACAATTGGCGTCTGAAGCTTTGTTGGCTCGTGGATATGGTCTGGAACAGATTCCGGGAAATGCAATTTATTTACAGGATTGTTATCTTAAATTCGGTAAGACAGATTATCAAGCTGGTTTAACTTTGCCTTCAATAGATAATATTCCGGAAAACTCAAAACTGAAATTATCTTTCGATTGGGCTCCTATGGTTGGAGGAACAAGAAAATTCGACCCTGTGAACATTATTGTTTCTATTACAAATGGAAGTGATGTAACAGAATTGGAACCTATTGGACATAGTTTTGTAGATACTGTCGACAAGCTTGAGTGGTTACATGCTGAAATTTTTATTGAAGGAATTGAAATAACAAAAGATACGCGAATAAGTATAAAGTCTGACGGTTGGGGTGATAATAAAGATACAACAGGAAGTTCTGTCTACAAACGTTGGTTTATTGACAATATCAAACTTGTTCAGGTAAGATGATTTTAAATTTAGATGATTAACAAATGAATCGCAATATATATTTTTTGAGTTTTATTCTTTTGGCAAACAGTATAAATGTTTGCGCAAAAGAGATAACAGGTAAAGTGTTTTGTGGAAAAAAGGGAATAAGTGAGGTTGTAGTTACAGATGGAGTGAACTTTACAACTACAGATTCTCTTGGGAACTACAAACTTGATACAGATACCTCTTTATCTGATTTCATTTATGTTGTGACACCTTCGGGCTATGTGGCTTCTTATTCTACAGGAACACCATGCTTTTACAAGTCGGTTTCGGCAAAGAAACATGATTTCGAACTTTTCGAGTACAGCGTCCCACAAGGCAGATATACCATGTTTGCCGTCGGCGATACACAGCCGGGTAATGATACTGCATATCTCAGAATGGAAAATGAGGCTCTGCCTGACCTGAGAAACTATGGAAAGGAATACATGGACAGAAGTATTCCTGTAGCTGCTATATTGCTTGGTGATATGGTATGGGATAATCAGGAGACTTATGGCAGGTTCAAGGATGACTTGAAAACCTTGGGCTATCCCGTATATCCTGTCATAGGCAATCATGACCATGAAGAGTATTTCAGCGACAACAAGAAGAGCGAGCTTGTATATAAAGAGTCATTCGGTCCTAATTACTATGCTTTCAATATGGGACGTGATTATTATATAGTTCTTGATAATATTGATTACAAAGGGAACCGCAAATATGATGAAAGGATTACGTCCGACCAGCTTCAATGGGTGAGAAAGTATATTGAATACATACCAAAGGGTTCTCATGTGTTTGTGGCAATGCATGCTCCGGCTTATATCTATTATATTGACAAAAAACTGGAAGGTGCGGAAGAACTGATGGATATTCTTAAGGATTACGATGTGTCAATTCTTACAGGTCATACACATATTCATTCAAACATATTGTTACGCCCTAATGTAAGGGAACACATGGTTGCCTCTATAGGTGGTGCGTGGTGGCTTGGCAATTGTAAATATGCTTATGATGGGACTCCTATGGGCTATCAGGTGTTTGAGTCTTCTCCTCTTGGATTGCAGTGGCATTACAAGACTTTGGCCAAGCCGAGAAATTATCAGATTAAGGTTTATCCTATAGGAACTTTCCCTAACCATGTTGATGAATTATGCGTTAAGGTATGGAACTGGGATGAAGGTTGGAAAGTGGAATGGAAAGAAGACGGAAAGAATAAAGGGGAAATGAAGCCGTTCTCTTCAGTTGACCCTGATTACACAATGTACTTGAGCAGGAGCCATGCTGACGGTACTTTAAAGTCCAAAGGGACAACTCCGCAGGCAAATGATTATTGTTTCTTCTCCGTAAAACCATCGAAAGGAGCAAAAAACATTGAAGTGACAGTAACAGACAGATTTGGAAACAAATATGTTGAATCTGTTGAAGTGAAATAATTATTGATTAAAGGAGTCAGGAAGCTATTGCTTATCTGAAAATTAAAGGAGGTAAAGTAATGTTCATTGAAACATACTTTATCTCCTTTAATATTGCCTATACCTACTCTATTATTTATTCAGATGTTATTGCTTCTATTGATATTAACATATATGTTGATATCTATTTATGGGCTGTTGATATACAGGTGTATATAGGTTGTAATATTATTTGATATACAGCTTATTAACATATTGTTGATAAATGTTGATAAAGTATTTTCATGCTGTTGAAAACCGTTGTTGGTCATATTATCGTATCGACTGTGTGAATTTAGCCATCTATTGTTTTCTATCTAAACTTTTGTACCTTTGCCCCGCATTTTTAATCAATTTAATTATTAACCAATGAAAGAAAACATTCAGAAAAGCAGCCGGACTATGCGTTTCAGACGCTATTCCAATCGCTCGTATGCAGTGTTCTCCACATTGAAATCTCCGGTAAGTATCGGGGTGATGACAGTAGCTATGCTGGCATCTGCACCTGTTTCTGGTATATCAGCCCAGACTGCCGAGAAAAACAATGCAGGCGAGAAACTGTATGAGCTGGAGGAAGTGGAGGTAACCGGTAGCCGTGTGCCGCTCACAGTGAGCCAGGCAGCACGAATCGTGACTGTACTCGACCGCGAGGCTATTGCCGCCGCCCCTGTACAGAGTATTAACGACCTGTTAAAGTATGCCGCCGGCGTTGATGTCCGACAGCGCGGTGACATGGGAGTACAAACGGACATAAGTATTCGTGGGGGAACGTTCGACCAAATTACTATCCTTCTGAACGGAATAAACATCTGCGACCCACAAACTGGCCATAACGCGGCCGATTTTCCTGTTGAATTAAGTGAAATAGAACGTATCGAGGTCTTGGAAGGACCTGCGGGACGTGTGTATGGCACATCATCGCTGGTGGGAGCTATCAATATCGTTACGCGTACTGCAAAGGACAGCGGGGCAGAGGTGTTTGCCGACGGCGGTTCTTATGGCTATTTCAAAGGTGGAGCTATGGTAAGCCATGTGAAGAATGGTTTGAGTAACCAGGTCTCTGGCAGTTACAGCCGTAGTGACGGATTCAGTCGTAGCAAGGCAGGAAATCTTAATGCTGATTTCAAGTATGCAAGGCTCTTCTATCAGGGACGATATGAGAACGACCAGGTGGATGTGCGCTGGCATGCAGGTTTCACAAACAAGGATTATGGTGCGAACACTTTCTACAGTAATCTTTCCGACGAGCAGTTCGAGCACGTAAGGAAGTATTACACTGCTGTTCAGGCGGAAACCAAGGGTGATGTCTATCATTTCAAGCCGTCTGTCTATTGGAACCGTTCGGACGACAGATTTGAATTTTATCGTGGAATGCCGGAAAAATCTCCTTTCAATTATCATCAGACCGATGTATATGGTGTAAATCTAAACAACCACATCCAGACATTCCTCGGAAAGACGGCATTCGGAGCGGAGTTCAGAAATGAAGGTGTAAGGAGTACATCGCTTGGAGAACCGCTCAATTCTCCGGTAAAAGTTCCCGGTGCTGATGCCGATTTTACTCTCGGACTTAACAGGACCAATCTGAGTTTTCATCTGGAACATAATATTGTGTTGAGGCGTTTCACTCTTTCAGCGGGAGTGATAGCCGTAAAGAACACCGGAAATGAAATGAAGTTCCGTTTCTATCCGGGTGTTGATGCCAGCTATCAGTTCGCGCGCGACTGGAAGGTTTATGCATCTTACAACACTTCATTGCGTATGCCTACTTTTACAGAACTGTATTATTCCGTTGGAGGTCATAAAGCCGACAAGTATCTGAAACCTGAGGAAATGCAGGCAGTGGAAGTTGGGGTGAAGTATCTTCGTCCGGGAATACGTGGTACTCTGAGCTTGTACCGTTATCACGGAACGGACATGATAGACTGGATAAAGGATATATCGCAAGGCGATGACGCTCCATGGCAGTCGGTTAATCATGCCGTAATCAATACAATGGGTGCTGAGACCTCTGTTCTTGTTGATATACGCGAACTGATACAGCGCGATGCTTTTGTGCGTACGGTCAATGTGTCTTACAGCTATATTGACCAGGATAAGGAAACTACGCCAAATCTACAGTCGAAATATGCATTGGAGTATCTCAGACATAAGTTCGTGGCGCAAGCAAACTTCAGAATCTGGAAACTGCTTGAGATGAATGTGTCATACCGCTGGCAGGACCGTATGGGTAATTACCAGAAAGGTAATTCGATGGTGCCATACGAGCCGTACTCGCTTGTAGATGCACGACTCTCATGGAATGCGCCTCAGTATAAGATATATGTAGAAGGAAACAACCTTCTGAACAAGACATACTATGACCATGGCAATATTCCTCAACCCGGAATATGGGTAAGGGCAGGAGCAAGCTATAGGTTTAAGTTCTAAATATGGCATTATTATTAAAAGCTTTGTTATTGATTATTGTTAATAACGAAGCTTTTGTTTTATTGTATGTTTGAATTATTAGAACAAATTTCACTATATTTGTGATATCACTTTTGTTTATTATATAAAACTGATAATAAGAATCATATAAAGAATACTAATATAATGAAACGAATTTTTTTCTATTTATTATTATTGTTATACGTTAATGTTCTTTTTTCTAATAATAATACTTTGTTATTGCAGCTTGATGAAGAAATTAATAAAAGGAGTGAATATGAGGAAGCAAAAGAAAAAGAGTTGTTATTATTGGAGGATATGTTTCGTTATGCTACCTCAAAAGAAAGTAAATATCAGATTTTAGGAAAACTGTTTGATGCATATAGGAATTATGATACTAACAAGTCATTAAAAATTGCTCATGAAAAATATCAATTGGCATTGAGTATAAATAATAAAGATTATATCAATGATGCCAGTATGAATATAGTTGAAACTTTATGTATGCTTGGTATGTTTAAAGAATCATTAGAGATAATGGATGGGATTAAGCAAGATGAGCTGCCAGGTTTTCTACTTCCTTATTATTTTCATACATATAGAACAATATATGGACTCTTGGCTGATTTCGTAACAGTAGATATTATGCGTGATAGATATCTTCATGAAACAAACAGATATCGTGATTCTATAGTGGCATATAATCAGGAAGGAACATTGCCATATGTTATTGTAAAGTCCGATTCATATAATTTCAATGGTGATTATAATAAAGCAATATGTTTGATAAAAGAATATTTAAATAAATCAGACATTAGTTTACATGATAAAGCAATATTATACTATACGCTATCTGAATCATATAGAGGTATAAATGATAAATATAATGAAAAGAAGTATCTTATATTGTCTTCTATCGGTGATATAAAATCTGTTGTCAGAGAATATGTGTCTTTAAGAAGGCTTGCAGTAATGCTATATGAAGAGGGAGATATTGACAGGGCCTATAAATATGTGACACTATGTATGGATGATGCTGTAAAATGTAACGCTAGATGGAGAATATTGGAGGTGCAGAAAATGTTTCCAATTATAAATGAGTCTTATCATCTGAAAGAAATTAATCACCAGAAACGGTTGAAGAATACATTGCTTACCATTAGTGTGTTATCGTTATGTCTTATTGTGGCCATTGTCATTTTTTATTTGCAAAAAAAGAAAATAACGGTGGCTCGATTGAACTTGATAAAAATAAATAATGAATTATCTAAAGTGAATTCTGAATTAAAAGAGGCTAATCAGAAACTTATTGATATGAATAAATCTTTGACAGAATCAAATTATATTAAAGAGGAATATGTTGGTCATTATTTGAATCAATGTTCGGTTTATCTTGATAAAATAGAACAGTATCGCCATCATTTAAACAAAATAGCATCTGCAGGGAAATTGGATGATTTATATAAGTTATTAAAGTCTTCTTCTTTTATTGAGGCTGAATTAAAGGATTTTTATACTGGTTTTGATACGACATTCTTACAGATATATCCAAATTTTGTAGATGATTTTAATTCTTTACTGACAGAACCTATTCAAATTAAACAAGGTGAATTACTTAATACAGAACTTAGAATTTTTGCATTAATACGTTTAGGAATAACTGATAGCGTAAAAATAGCCCAGTTCTTGAGATATTCGGTAACAACTATTTACAATTATCGTACCAGAATTAGAAACAGGGCAGCATGTGCCCGTGAAGATTTTGAAAATAAAGTCATGAATATATCAAAATAAGATTTATAATATACTACTTTTTTCTCTATTATTACTAATGGTAAATTGTTGATTATTAATATTATATCTGATATATATAGACTAAATAGACTATATTTTTTCTATATCGTGTACTTCTGTAGAATTATATAATTTACTTTTGTCAATGAAAAGTTTTGTTATTAATTAAAATTGATGTACATGAAAAAGAAGAAGAAAAGATTGCCAAGAATTGCAATCAGATTCCTATGTGTCTTTATGGCATTGTGTTCAGTTTTAAATGTTTTTGCTCAACAAGTTTTAGTCAGTGGAAATATTGTAGATGATACTGGTGTATCTGTTATTGGGGCAAGTGTTCTTGAAAAAGGAACAACTAATGGAACTATAACTGATATTGATGGGAAATTTTCCATATCGGTTTCTAAAGAAAGTACATTGGTAGTATCATTTGTTGGGTATTCTACTCAGGAGATACCTGTACAAGGTAAAACTTTCTTTGATATCGTACTTAAAGAAGATTCAGAAGTACTTGACGAAGTCGTTGTTGTAGGTTATGGTACTATGAAAAAGAATGATTTGACAGGAGCTATATCTTCAGTTTCTGCCAAGGATTTGGGCAAACAACCATCTTCAAGTTTGGGAGCAGCACTTCAGGGAAGAGCTACAGGATTACAGGTTATTTCAAATGGTGCTCCTGGAGATAATGTTTCAATGAAAATTCGTGGTATTGGTTCTATTGTAGGTAGTGATCCATTGCTTGTCATAGATGGAGTACCGACTGATGTTCCTCTGAATATGATAAATATGAATGATGTTGAGACTGTAAATGTCTTAAAAGACGCGTCGGCAACTGCCATATATGGTTCAAGAGGAGCATATGGAGTAATTATTATTACTACTAAAAAAGGTAAGGCAAATTCAACTCCTCGTTTTGAATTTAAGGCTTCTTATGGTATTGAAAGTGTAAAACGGACTTTGGATTTGCTTGATGCAACCCAGTTCGCATCTTTACATAATGAGATGATGACTGCTAATGCCCAACCTCAGAACCCGTTGTTTGAAGATCCTACGTTGTTGGGAAAAGGAACAGATTGGGTAAATGAATTATTCCAAACAGGAGCTACGCAGGATTATTCTTTGAGTTATTCAGGTGGGAATGATAAAACTACATATTATGTATCAGCAGCATATTTCACTCAAGACGGTATAGTACGTACTACAGAATATGATCGTTTTACTGTACAGTTCAATATGGATACGCAATTGTTTAAATGGTTGAAAATGGGTAATAAATTGTCGTTGAACCATGATGTGAAAGCAAAAGGTGAGTATAATATAAAGAATACCATGCTTGCATTACCTACTCAGGAAATAAAGAATGAAGACGGAAGCTGGGCTGGTCCGGTTGGACAGGCAATGTATGTTGGTGATATTGCTAATCCTATAGGAAAAATGTATAGTAATACATCATGTACTAAAGGATATAATATGCTTGGCAATATTTATGCGGAAATAACTCCATGGGAATGGTTGACCTTTAAATCTATAGCAGGTGTACAGGCATTATTTTGGGATGAAAAAGGATGGACTCCCAAGTATGACTGGGAACCTATTGCGCAAGAAGAATCGTATGCTTCAAGGAAATACAATAAAAGTTTGACTATACTTTGGGATAACACGTTGACATTTAATAAAACTTTTAATGATAAACATGTCTTGACTACCATGATTGGTTCTTCAGCCCAAACAAATACTTATGAATATATGGGAGGCTCTATCATGGGATTTATAAGTCCTACAGCACAACAATTAGACAATGGAACATTGGAACCTAATGTTTATGGTAATGGTAGTGATTGGGCTTTACTTTCTTTATTGGGACGTATAAATTATACATATGATAATAAATATTTGTTGACAGCCACTGTTCGTCGGGATGGCTCTTCCAGATTCAGCAAGCAAAACCGTTGGGCGAATTTCCCTTCAGTAGCTTTGGCATGGAGATTGTCGGAAGAGTCTTTCTTTAAAAAGAGTTTTTGGTTAAGTGATATGAAACTTAGGGCTGGATATGGTTTGACTGGTAATCAGGCAAGTGTAGGTAATTATGCTTATGCGTCCGTATGGCAGACAATACAGTATAATTTTAATGGAAATCAGGTTAATGCTATTGCTCCGTCAGTTATGCCTAATCCAAATGTACGTTGGGAGGAGGTTGAACAATATAATATCGGAGCTGACCTTACGATGTTTAATGATAGGGTGAATCTCAGTCTTGACGCATATGTGAAAAATACAAATGATATGCTTGTAGATATGTCTGTGCCTATTTCTACAGGATATTCGGATGTAAATGTTCCAAAAATCAATGCCGGAAAAATGCGGAATAAAGGTTTTGAAGTATCAATGACCTCAAGAAACATGCTAGGAGAGTTTTCCTGGATGACAACTGTAAACGCATCATATAATACTAATAAGATTCTTAGTCTTAATGGCGATGTACCGATATATTTCGGAAATAATATTCATGCAGTAGGACATCCGGCAAGTTCCTTTTATGGGTATGTTGTCGATGGCATATTCCAGACACAGGAAGAAGTTGATAATCATGCTATCCAGACAGCAGGAGATGACCCGTATAACAGAACGTCGGTAGGTGACATAAGGTTTAAGGATCTTAATAATGACGGTATTATAAATGATGATGATAGAACATTCCTCGGAGATCCAACTCCGTCATGGACATTTTCCATGAACAACTCTTTTGCATGGAAAAATTTTGATCTTGAGGTGTATTTCCAAGGTGTGGCCGGTAACAAGATTTATAACTCTAATAGGGCGTCTTTAGAGGCTATGTCTGTAGCGCAAAATCAGATGACTACAGTGTTGGAACGTTGGAGAGGTGAAGGAACGAGTGATTCTATGCCTCGTGCGGTATTTGGAGATCCCAATAAGAATACTCGTACGTCCAACAGGTTTATTGAAGACGGATCGTATCTGAGGCTGAAGAATATTACACTTGGATATACTTTACCTGAAAGAATAAGTAAAAAGGCTTTGATGTCTTCTGTTCGTTTTTATGTATCAGGTCAAAATCTTCTAACATTAACCAGATACACTGGTTTAGACCCTGAAATATCTTCCGGTACAGGAGACGACAATAATGTATATCCTGTTTCTAGAAATATAACATTTGGACTTAATGTTTCTTTCTGATACCTTGATGTTTAATTTTAAAAGTATTATTCTATGAACAAATATAGTAGAGTTTTATGCCTGTCGGCTTTATCTGTGATTTTTAGTGGATGTAGCGGTTTCCTGGACAAGGAACCGTGGGATTCGATTGATGCGACAAAGAGTTTCCAATCTGAAGAAGATGCCATAGCCGCCGTAAATGGTGCATACCAGCCTTTGCAGTGGGCGAAATTGTATAATATGAGAATATGGACATTGGATATTGTGGCAGGAAACAGTGAAGTTGGTGCAGGTGGAGGTACTGACGGTATTGAAACAAAGGATTTGGCTAATTTTATTACTACAACAGATAATTTTGGTGTACTGGATATTTATAGAGGACCAGCTCCTGGAATTCTGCGTTGTAATTATGTGTTGAAAAATGTTCCGGGAATGGATATTGATGAGGATATAAAGAATCGTTGTTTAGGAGAGGCTTATTTTTTACGTGCCCATTATTATTTTATACTTGTACGTTTGTTTGGGGGAGTTCCTTTATTGACAGAACCTCAGACTCCTGACGATGACCTGAAGCCTAAACGTGCGTCAGTTGAACAAATTTATCAACTTATCATTGATGACCTTAAAAAGGCTATTGATTTACTTCCTACAAAATCGTCATATACTTCTGATGATATCGGGCGTGCTACAAAAGGTGCTGCGATGGGAGAGCTTGCGAAGGTCTATCTCACACGTGGAGAAAACTATGATAAAATAATAGAATATTGTGACGAAATAAAGAAACAGGGATATTCTTTAAATAGTGACTATAGTGACAATTTCAATCCTGAGAAAGAAAACGGACAGGAGTCGCTTTTTGAAGTGCAATATTATGGCAAGACTAATTATGATTTCTGGAGTAATGAGAACCAGGCTTCGTGGCTCAGTACATATATGGGACCAAGAAACTCAGATATGGTTGCCGGAGGTTACGGTTGGAATCAGCCTACAGGTGAATTTGTAAGCCAATATGAAGAAGGAGATCTTCGTAAGGATAAAACGGTTCTGTATTCCGGTTGTCCTTTATTTGATGGAAAGACTTATTCTTCTTCTTATTCTTCAACAGGGTATAACGTGCGTAAGTTTTTAGTGCCTAAGTCTATATCGATGGATTATAATACAAGTCCGGCAAATTTTGTTGTTATGCGATATGCTGAAGTTTTACTTATGAAGGCAGAGGCTTTGAATGAACTTGGAAGGACTTCAGAAGCTGAAGAACCATTGTATGAGGTTCGAGCACGTGCTGGATTGACTGACAGAAGTAAGATTGAAGGACTTACACAGGATGAAATGCGTGATAAGATATTTCATGAAAGACGCATGGAATTGGCATTTGAAGGAGACAGGTGGTTTGATATTATACGTATGAAGGATGGTAAAGGTCTTGAATTCCTGCATTCTATAGGTAAACTTAATGCACAAGAGAAACATTTATTGTTGCCTATCCCTCAGCAGGAAATAGAAGCTAACGGTAATCTTGAACAGAATCCAGGATATTAATTATAAATCAATAAAGAAGATAGTTATGAAAATAATATATAATTTAATGCTTATCGTATTAAGCATATTGATGTTGGGGTCTTGTAAAAAGGATGAAATGGAATTAGATAAAGGTAGTACTCCTTTAAAACTTGAAATATCAGAAGATACTGTTGTATTGAGTCAGTTTGTGGAAGATAAGGAAGCAGTAAAATTCAGTTGGGGAGCCGGAAGTAATCAAGGAACCGGAGCTGCTATTTCATATCTTTTCGAGATGGATTTAAAAGATAATAATTTCGCGGGTGGAATAAAGAAGAATATAGGTAAGACAGATTCTCATTTTATATCTTATACTAACAAGGAACTTAATGATAGTTTGAAGACTGTATGGAACATTCCTGTTGATGATGAAGAGACATATACATTTGAAGCAAGAGTAACAGCTGTGGTTTCGGATCCTTCTGTAGAAACACAGATTTCAAATGTTGTTGTGTTTGATGTGCAACCTTATAAGTATCGTACCTTGAGATTGTATCTTATCGGTGACGCTACTCCTGGAGGATGGAACATAGAACAGGCTACGTTGATGACAATGGACGCGGAAAACAAGGATGTATTTACTTGGGAAGGTACATTGTTAAAGAATGGTTTCAGGTTTATATGTCAGAACACGTCTGGTACCTGGTGGCCGGGATATGTAAAGGATCCTGATAATGAAGGTAAGGCGAAATATTTTGCTACTGAACCAGCCGGAGAAGATGATGTGAAATTTATGATAAATGCCCCTGGAGTATATCGTGTTACTATTAATACTTCTACGCTTGATGTTGTAATTGATCTTATTGATGTGGAGGAGCCGGAACCGGAATTATATCTTATAGGAGGTGCTACAACAGGTGGATGGGATGTGCCTCAAGCTACTAAAATGAATTATATAGAGGATTCTCAATCTTTTGAATGGGAAGGAACTCTGAAGACTGGTAATTTCAGATTTGTTTGTCAGAATATCTCAGGAATGTTTTGGCCTGGATACGCAAAGGATGCTAATGATGATAATAAAATGGTTTACTTTGAAACTGCGCCGTCTTCAGAACAGGACATATCTTTCGACATAGATAAGCCAGGAATATATAAAATTACGGCGAATACATCTTCTCTTGATGTAAATATTCAGCCTATAAGTGTACAGGAACCTGCCCCGGAATTATATCTTATAGGAGATGCTACTCCGGGAGACTGGAAGATAATGAATGCTACGGAGATGAGTTATAATGAGGCGGATAAGACTTTTGAGTGGAACGGCAATTTAAACAGTGGAGAATTAAAATTCATATGCCAGAGAATACCAGATAAATGGTGGCCTGGATATGTTAAAGATCTGGTTAATAATAGCAAAGCAAAATACTTTGCTACTCAACCAGCGGATGGAGAAGATATTAAATTTACTATCTCCGAGGCAGGTAAATATTACGTGAGCCTTAACACAGAGACATTGGAAGTCGTGATAAGGAAACAAGATGATGTTACGGCTCTGTATAATAATGTATGGATGATTGGCGATGCTACACCTGCAGAATGGAGTTGGGACGGTATGGTTGAAATGACTCAGTCTGAAGAGAACGGAAATATATTTACGTGGACAGGACATCTGAATGCCGGTGAGATTAAGTTCTCTTTAGACGGTCCGACAGCAGATGCTTTCAGCGGAAATTTTGTGTTTGCGAAAAAAGAGAATGCAAGTATCTTTAATGATACAGATATAGATAAAAGGAATTCTGGTGAAGACTATAAATGGAAACTGTCTGAACAGGAGGCCGGTACATACACTATAACCATTAATTTCAATACTAATAAAATTTCTTGTGAGAAACAGAATTAGGATATATTATTATAATATGAAAGATTTATGAGAAGAATAACTTATATATTATTAAGTGCAGCCTTGGTTTTAGGCTCATGTATTGATGAAGTTGACTCATCAGTTAATCCCATAACATACGGTGACGGATATATGGAAGTGTATCTTTCTACAGATAAGGCAGCTTATATCCCTGGTGAAGAAGTAAAAATAAAGTTGAATAAGATGGTGGAAGGAAACGCAACTATACGTTACCGTCATCTTAATCAGGTAATAGAGGAAACACCACTAACCTCTAATGAATGGAGTTGGAATCCTCCAACAGATGATTATAAAGGCTATATGGTTGATATATATACGATTGAGAATGGGGTAGAAGTAATAAAAGGTAGTATAGCTATTGATGTATCTTCTGATCCTAAAATGTTTCCTCGAAACGGATTTTTGTCAGAGTACGGAAAGATGAGTGAATCGGAGATAAACAAAGTAATGGATAATCTTAATAGATACCACATTAACTATGTTCAGTATCAGGATTGGCATTATAAACATCATATGCCTTTGGCAGGAAGTGTTTCTGCACCAATGGAGGTGTGGAAAGATATTATCAACCGTGATTGTTACCGCACAACGGTTGATGGATATATAAAGGCCGGCCATGAAAGGAATATGAAGTCACTGTTTTATAATTTGGCTTATGGAGCCTTATCAGATGCTGAGGAAGATGGGGTGAGCGAAGAATGGTATATGTTTAAGGATGATAATCATGGAACGATAGACGCGCATATATTAGGTTCCCCTTTTAAAAGCAGTATTTATTTGACAAATCCGGGGAACGATGGCTGGATAGACTATATTGGGCAGAAAACGAGCGATGTATATGATGTTTACGATTTCGATGGATATCAGATAGACCAACTGGGAGGAAGAGGAACTCTTTATGATTATTGGGGTAATGAGCTTGATTATGAGAGCGGATTTACTAAATTCATCAAGGCTATGAAAAATAAGGAACCTAAGAAACGTTTGGTTATGAATGCTGTAGGTGGTTTTGGTGGACAAAAAATAGCAGATTCGGAATCGACAGACTTTTTCTATGTTGAGGTATGGGATAAGCCGACTGACAGAGGATTTGAGGTCATCTCAAATACTATTACTGGACAGGATAATCTTAATAAGAATGGGGGACGTAAGACTATATTGGCGGCTTATATGAATTATGATTTTGGAAAGATTGGACGTAGTTATTTTAACACTCCAGGAGTACTGATGGCAAATGCAGCAATTCATGCTTGGGGAGGTGCTCATCTTGAACTCGGAGAACATATGCTGTGTAACGAGTATTTCCCAAACAGTAATCTGACAATGAGCGGGGAACTGAAGAAATCGATGATTACCTTCTATGACTTCATAACCGCTTACGAGAATCTCTTGCGAGATGGAGGTAATGCCTGGACTGGAGTGGATGCTGTATCGCTAACCGGAGAGATTAATTTCAATCAGTGGCCGCCACAAAAAGGTAACATTGCTACTGTTGGCAAAAATCTTGATGATGGAAAAACTTCTGTAATACACTTGTTGAATTATACTAATGCGATACATCTTGACTGGTGTGATACAAATGCAGATCAGAAAGAGCAGGATTTGATTGAAAATAAAGAAATAGAATTAAGTATTGACGGAAGGTCGGGAACTATAAAGTCTGTATGGTGCGCTTCTCCTGATTTTGATTTTGGAGTAGCCAGAACATTAGAATTTACACAAAATTCAGACAAGATAAAATTAACCTTGCCTGCTCTCAAATATTGGACAATGATAGTAGTTGAATATGAATAATAATAAAATGTATATGAGAAAATTTATAGTAGGTATTGCAGCATTTGCTTCAATTGTAAATGCTCAGGCGGATAAAATAGAATCTCCGTCGGGTAATGTAGAAATCAATTTTGAGTTATCTCCATCAGGAGAACCGGTTTACTCGATGAAATATAATGATAAGGATATCATAAAACCAAGCAAACTCGGATATGAACTTAAAGGAAATTCAAATCTGAGAGAAAGTTTTAAACTTATTAAAATTTCTACATCTTCATTTGATGAAACTTGGGAGCCTGTTTGGGGAGAGGTTAAAGAAATACGAAATAATTATAATGAACTTCTGGCAGAGTTGGAACAGACATCAACAGGTCGTAAAATGAATATCCGTTTCAGGGTATATGATGATGGTATGGGCCTTAGATATGAGTTCCCTCAACAGAAGAATCTGGTATATTTCACTGTGAAGGAAGAACATACTCAGTTTGCTATGACGGGTGACCACATTGCCTGGTGGATACCAGGTGATTACGATACACAGGAATATGATTATACAGAGTCACGCCTGTCTGAAATAAGCAAATACCATGACAATGCCGTGTCATCAAACGCATCGCAGACATTGTTCTCTCCTACAGGAGTACAAACAGCATTACAGATGAAGACAGATGATGGTATTTATATTAATATTCACGAGGCAGCTTTGGTAGATTATTCGTGTATGCATCTGAATCTTGATGAGAAGAATCTGATATTTGAGTCGTGGCTTACTCCTGATGCTGAAGGATATAAAGGACGTTTGCAGACACCTTGTCATTCACCATGGAGAACTGTTCTTGTCTCAGATGATGCACGTAAAATACTGGCTTCGCATCTGATTCTAAATCTGAATGAGCCTTGTAAAATAGAGGATACATCATGGATAAAACCAGTAAAGTACATGGGAGTATGGTGGGAGATGATAACAGGCAAAGGAAGTTGGTCATATACTAATGAATTGCCGTCGGTAAAGTTGGATGCTTGTGATTATTCTTCTCTTAAACCTAATGGAACTCATTCCGCAAATAATGATAATGTGAAACGTTATATTGATTTTGCATCTGAACATGGTTTTGACCAACTTCTTATAGAAGGATGGAATATAGGTTGGGAAGATTGGTTTGGTAATCAAAAAGATTATGTTTTTGATTTTGTTACACCTTATCCTGATTTTGATATCAAAGAGCTTAATGAATATGCACATTCAAAGGGCATAAGATTAATGATGCATCACGAAACATCTTCGTCCTCAAGAAATTATGAACGCCATTTGGAAGAAGCATATCGATTGATGAATAAATATGGATATAATTCTGTTAAAAGCGGTTATGTAGGAAATATGCTTCCATATGGTGAACATCATTATGGACAGTGGATGAATAATCATTATCTTTATTGTATTACTGAGGCTGCAAAACATAAGATAATGGTAAATGCACACGAGGCTGTAAGACCAACAGGTTTGTGTAGAACTTATCCAAATCTAATAGGAAATGAATCTGCAAGAGGTACTGAATATCAGGCTTTTGGTGGAAGCAAAACTTTCCATACTACAGTATTACCTTTTACAAGGTTGCAGGGTGGACCAATGGACTATACTCCGGGAATATTCGAAATGAATATATCAAAGATAAATCCAAACAATAACTCTCATGCAAATGTGACTATTGCTAATCAGTTGTCGTTGTATTGTACAATGTATAGTCCTTTACAGATGGCTGCCGACTTGCCTGAAAACTATGAACGTTTTATGGATGCCTTCCAATTTATAAAAGATGTTCCTGTAGATTGGGATAATAGTATTTATCTTGAGGCAGAGCCGGGAAAATATGTAACCGTAGCAAGAAAAGAAAAGGGTACAAATAATTGGTTTGTAGGAAGTACAACAGGTAACGCTCCTCACAAATCATTTATCTCATTAGATTTTCTTGATAAGGATAAGAAGTACATTGCAACAATATATTCAGATACTAAAGATACAGACTATAAGCTTAATCCTCAAACCTATAAGATTGTAAAAGGTCTTGTGGACTATAAAACAAAGTTAAAGATAAATACAGTTGAGGCTGGAGGATATGCCATTAGTATTTTTGAGGTAAATGATAAGAGTGAGATGAAAGGATTGAAAAGATTATCATCTTCTCCAATTAAATAATCCATACAAAAACTGATATTACTTACATAAAAGAGCCGCATCCGTTTCCCCAACGAATGCGGCTCTCGCTTTATCGCCCGTATTATTCAGGCGTAATACTTATGTAATTTACCTTGAAAACTCGTAATGTCCTTTTCCTCCTTCGAACGACAGTATTCCGTCGTCAAAACGTACCCATTTATATGGGATAAATACTTCACCGTCTTTTTTTACCTGCCATGTTCCGGATTTCATGTCAGTCATGACAATTTTGAAAGTTCCTTCTCCGTCGATGTCGATGCTGAATTTTCCGGAAAGCGTGTTACTATCTTTGCTGAAAGTCACAATTCTGTCGGAGATTACTACTCCTACAGTCTTGTCGCTTTTCAGAAGTGTAGGCTTGTGCATGTTTTTACATTTGTTGTCAGCTACCTGTATCACATTAAGGAAGTAATCCTCATTAGCAGGAGATTTTGGAGATAACTCAACCCTCCATGCACCTTTTTCGTTTGTCGGGTCTGGAGTACGTGGCTCGTTAGGGTAGTTCTCGCCGTTAACCCAGAATTCCTTACCAGGGCCTCCGATGGTATTAATATCTAAGTTGCTTTTTTCCGGTAGCAACACAGTGTCGTAAAGCATACCTGAATCTCCGTCTTTTGTACGTTTAATGGTAAATGTTCCGTCTTTTACAGTCGGTTCTTCAATGCTGTGGAGCAACCACTGTTTCTTATATTCAGGGTTTGATGAAACAATTTTGTCGAAAACTATCAATGCGGCAGGAATATTCTCTGATTTCAAATTCAGGAATACGAACGAGCGTTTTACTTCTTTTACCTTGTCGGAATATGCCTTTGTTATGTCACCTTTCAGATAAGAATAGTCCGGTGCCATGTAGTCCGCATCGGTTCCGTGTGCAAGGACTTTTCCCGTAGTATATTCGTCGCTCAGCAAGTCCTTGAATGAACGGCAAGTGTTCCATCCGTCGCCTGGCATTCTCTGTCCTCCGTCGTTACCGGCAAAAGGAGTCCTGTCTTCGCCTCCATAGCTATGACATTCAAATTTCTCTTCAGGATTGAATATCAGCAGTGAGTTGTGGGCTACTGTGCGCTTGAAGAAGTTCTTGTTGTGCGGGCTGTTATATCCGCCTGAGCTTCCCTGATATGTTCCTGCATCAAGTGCCAATGGACCTTTATAATATATCTGGAATGAGCCTCCGTCAAGATGCTGATGGTTTCCTACATAATGCTCGTTTATTTTCATTTCTGCTATTACGCTGTTCTCATCCCATCCTGTTCTGGCAATCATCCATCCGAACGGTGTTCCGGAGTATTTTGTAAGAGGGAGTGTTTCAGGACCTTTAGGCTCAACGTTAAGGTCTTTCCACAGGATGTCGAATATCAGACAGTGATTGTCAATCTTCTTTGTACGTTCATATTCGTATGCCAGATAGCAGTCTTTGTAGTAGCTGTAAGCCAATAGAGCAGGAAGAGCGTAATTGGCAACGCCTTTTCTGTTAGGATTGGTATCACCGGCAGGAAGAACCTGTCCGTCAGGACGTCTTCTGTAGATGAAATCGTATAAAACGAACTGTTGTGCCGAGTCATAAATCGCTCCTGCACCCATGCGTGACATTATCCAAAGAGATATAAGGTCGTTGCTGAAGCGTACATTTGCATAACTGCTGCCCTGATGATAGTTATGTCCCGAATAGATGAAGTTGCGGGCTGGAATATAGTCCTTGTACATCATTGTTACTACATAATTGTACATGTCAGGATATTCGTCATATACTGCAATACCGGCCGAGAGCATATCTCTCAGTACCATCCATTCCGAAGAATGTCCTGCTATAGGTTCTGTATTCTTTGGAGGATAGCCGCATTCCATAGTCTTGGCTATTCTGACAAATTCGTTTATGTATGCTTTCTTTTCAGAATCTTTCATCTGGTCGTAGCACCAGTCGTAAACCATTGCACCGCACATCAGCATTGAGCCGCTGGCTCTTGAAAGGTCACCTTTCGTTCCATAATTAGTGTTGCGTAATGTGTCGAGCATGGCTGTTATGGCTTTTCTGGCAACTGATTTCTCTCCGTTCACCAGATAGTCCAATGCATCAAGCTGTACCCGGCTTGTTACGCCTCGCATTTCAGCATAATATCTGAACCCGGATTTTGCCGGAGCCTTAGCCTCTTCTTCAGGAGTCCTGTTTTTACTCAGTTTCTCCATCTTCTTTATTGTCTTTGCTATTTCCGGGTTCTTCAATCTCTGTTTAAGTTCAGGGATATCGGACGAGCGTAAATACAATCTCGGATGTTCAGATGGTGGAACAGGAATTTCTACACCATTTACTTCGCGCCATTCTACGGTGCTTTTTGTTTGTGCCGATAAGCCGCCTCCTAAAAAGAAATGGAAGCTTAACAGCATGATGATGCTTCTTCTTTTCATGGTTGTAAATAATTATCTTGTTATATCTGCAAATTTAGTATTTGTATCTGCATTATACTTTCTCAAAAATGCTAAATGACTTTGATTTGGTGCTGAAATATATCAAAACTGTTGAATAAGATTTTAAAATTGTCTATTATACATGAATCGGCTTTATTTATACATTTGTGTATTAGCGAGAAATACATAATAATTACATTTGCAATGTAAATTAACCTGATGTTTTCTTATGAAAAATGAATATTTATAAACCTGTATGTCATTTTGAAAATGCTGTTAAATAAATGTATCAATTATTATCTTCGATGGCATATGTTATTGTATTGAATCAACTTTCCTAATTAATTTTATATATTTGTAATCATTAAAAAATAATAGTTATGTACACATTGTTATTATTGGGTATTGGAACCCAGGAGATACTTTTTATTGCACTGATAGTCTTGTTATTGTTCGGAGGTAAGAAGATACCGGAACTTATGAAAGGATTGGGCAAGGGTGTTAAAAGCTTCAAGGATGGAGTGAACGGAATAGAAGAATCCGTTAAGGAATCTACATCTATTGATGAAGAGAAAAAAGATGCAGTGAAATAAGCCTGTTATGGTCGGGGCTTAGTTATACTTTGGAAACACAATTGCGCAATGAGGTTATCAAGATACAGTCTTATTCTGTTAAATATATTCATATTTATCTTTAGTAGCAGTGTTATGGCTTTCAATACGGAAGACATAACATTCTCGCATATATCCATAAACGAAGGACTTTCGCAAAGTACGGTTTTTTCCATTACTCAGGATAATGCCGACAATATGTGGTTTGCCACGTACGATGGTGTAAACCGTTATGACGGTTATGAATTTACAATATACCGTCATAGCGATAAAGACTCTACTTCTATCGCAGGTGATATAGCCAGATGCGTAATGACCGACAGTAAAGGCCGTGTGTTTATCGGTACTGACAAGGGAGTCTCGTATTACGACAGGGCTACCGACAGTTTTGTGAATTTTCTTATTAAGGACAGAAAGAATGTACTTGTGACTGATATTGTCGAACTGTCCGACGGTAAATATATGGTCAATTCGGGAAATAAACTTTTGGTGCTTGATGTTTCCTCTTCGACCTATTCTGACACTATGCTGCCTGCCGGACTTGCAGATAAGAATGTATCATGTCTATATAAGGTAAATAATTCTATATATGTAGGTTGCCTTGATGGAGAAATCCTGGCTTATTCGTATGATACTAATAAAATGGTATTGTCTTCATCGTATAAATTAGGATTTAAAATACAGACCATGTTGATAATGAATCTGTATGAATTGTGGATAGGAACAGAAGGAAGCGGTCTGGTTGTGCTTGATGTCCGTAGCGGAGATATGGCACATTATCGTCATGACGGGAAAAAGGGGAGCATAAGTTCCGACTATATACGTTCTCTGGCGAAAGATTCAAACGGAAGACTGTGGGTCGGTACCTTCAACGATCTTAACATCTATGTGAAGTCCAGCGATTCTTTTATAACCTACACTAATGACCAGACTGACCCGGAAAGCCTCAGTCAGCGTTCTGTAAGGTGCATATACAAGGATAATCAGGGAGGAATGTGGCTTGGAACATTCTTCGGCGGCCTTAATTACTATCATCCTTTGAAGAACAGGTTCAGGAACATCAGGCATGAACCTTACAAGAATTCATTGAGCGACAATGTGGTGAGCTGTATAGTTGAGGATGAGAAATCGAGGCTGTGGATAGGTACAAATGATGGAGGACTAAACTGTTATAACCCTGCGGATGGCACTTTCAGGTTTTATTTGTTCGATTCAGGTGATGATGGTATATCACGTGAGTCAAATAATGTGAAATCCGTATATATTGACGAGGCTTCAGACAAGGTATATGTGGGTACTCATGCAGGCGGAATGAAGGAAATCGACCGCAGGACGGGTAGCATAAGACACAGATATATAAGCGAGATAAACTCGCCTTCCAACAGTATATATGTAATATTGCCGCGCGACAGCAAGACTTTGTGGCTTGGCACTCTTAACGGTTTATTTGTTTATAATACCGCTGACGGTTCTTTTACTCCCGAAACAGATGCTTCCGTGTTCGGGAAGGCAATATATGCAATGTATAAGGATACTTCCGACTGTCTTTGGATAGCTCTTGACGACGAGATGCTGAAATATTCGGTGGAAGACGGTAAACTCAAAAAAACATCGTTCGGGATAAAAGGTATCGGTAATATAAAGACTGCCCAATGTATATACCAGGCCGGAGACGGACGTATATGGATAGGTACAAGGATGGGGCTTTATTGTATAGACACCAAGAATGGGGAACTTATTCATCTTTCGGATGCTGATGGATTGCCGAACAATGTGGTTTATGGTATAGAAGAAGATTCTTTCAGCAATATATGGGTAAGTACGAATATGGGACTCAGCTGTTACAGTCCGCTGAACGATAAGTTCAGAAACTTTACGATAGACGATGGCATACAGAGTAACCAGTTTAATTCGTATTCACATTGCCGTACGTCCGACGGACAGCTTTATTTCGGAGGTATAAACGGAATAACAACATTCCGTCCGGAACTTCTTATTGACAATCCTTATTCTCCGAGTCCGGTGATAACAAAGCTGATGCTGTACGACAGAGAGGTACGCCCGGGCGATGATACAGGAATATTGAAGAAACATATTTCCGATACGGACAGTATCACTCTTGATAATTCTCATCGCTCATTTACTCTTAAATTCGTTGTTTCAAATTATCTGGCAGGACAGCATAATACATTTTCATACAAGCTTGAGGGGTATGATGAAAACTGGACTCAGGTGCAGTCCAACCGTTCTGTTTCCTATATAAATCTTCCTCACGGGGAGTATTGTTTCAAGGTACGTTCGGCCAATAATGATGGAAAATGGAACAACAATCCTGAAACACTTTACATCAGAATACTGCCTGTGTGGTATGAAACCTGGTGGGCACGCACTCTTATATTTGTTCTGGTTGTGATTGTCATATCTCTTGTTCTGAGGCATTTCTGGATTAAAAAACAGATGCAGGCGCAGCTTGAGATGGAGCATAAGGAAAAAATACATCAGGAAGAAATAAATCAGATGAAGATGCGTTTCTTCATAAACATATCGCATGAACTGCGTACTCCGCTAACTCTTATCATGGCCCCTGTGCAGGAAATGAAGTTGCGTACTACGGATAAATGGATGAAAGAACAGCTGGGTTTTGTAGAGAGAAATACTACGCGTCTGCTGCATATGGTTAATCAGCTGATGGATTACAGACGTGCCGAGCTTGGTGTGTTCAAGCTAAGAGTGGAAAAAAGCAACATATATTCCGTAGTAAAGGAATGTTTCTCTTTCTACGAGAAACTTGCTAAGCACAAATCGCTGTCTTATAATCTTGTATCCGACCTGGACGGTACAGAAGTCCTTGCCGATGCAAAATACATTGAGATTATATTGAATAATCTTTTGTCCAACTCGTTCAAATATACCAAGGAAGGAAGTATTACCGTTAATCTGTCGTTGAAAGACGGTTTTCTGGTATTGAGCGTATCCGATACCGGAGTAGGCATAGCGCCGAACAAGCACAAGAAGATATTCGAGCGCTTTTTCCAGTTGGATTCCGAGCATATAGGAAGCGGTATAGGCCTGTCGCTGGTGCAGCGTCTGGTAGAACTGCATCATGGAACTATAGAACTGGAGAGCGAACCGGGCAAGGGCAGTACGTTCTACGTTTACCTGCCTCAGAATATTTCAGTGTATAAAGAGGACGAGATTGCCGGAAGTTTGCCTGGTACAGAGACACCGGCACATTTCACCAATACCAAAGAAATGTTTTTCATCGATTCAGATGATGATGTAAAAGGCGTTGATGAAGATGATGACAGTCTGGAAAGAGGTACAATACTGGTGGTAGAGGATAATGACGAGGTTAGACATTATTTGAAATCCGGTTTGTCAAAAGTATTCACTGTGCTTCAGGCGGAGAATGGCGAAGTGGCATTGGAACTGCTTAAGAAGAACACAGTCGATATAGTGATAACAGACGTGATGATGCCTGTCATGGACGGAGTGAAGTTATGCAAAAACATCAAGCAGAACGTATCTACAAGCCATATCCCAGTGATAATGCTTTCGGCAAAAACAGACCTAAGCGACCAGAAAGAGGCTTTGGGAACAGGTGCCGACGACTATATTCCGAAACCGTTCTCGCTTTCTTTAGTGATTTCGAAGATACAGAACATGATGCGTACGCGCCGCCGTATGCTGGAGCATTATTCCAAAGAGCTTACAGTAGAGCCGGAGAAAGTGACATTCAATCCTGTAGATGAGGAACTCCTTAAGAAAGCTGTGGAGATAGTCAAAAAGAATCTTGACAATACAGACTTCTCTACCGAGGATTTTGCAAGTCAGATGAACATGAGCCGTTCAAATCTGCATCTCAAGCTGAAAGCCATAACAGGAGAATCGGCAATAGAGTTTATAAAGAAAATCAGATTTTCCGAGGCATGCCGTCTGCTAAAGGAGGGACGTTACAACATTGCTGAGATAAGCTCCATGGTCGGGTTCAGCACCCCGTCTTATTTTGCTACAAGTTTTAAGAAGTATATCGGTTGTCTTCCTACCGAATATATAAAGCAACAGAAGTAATATCCGGAAATTCCCGTATATATTTGGCGTAA
Organism: Candidatus Phocaeicola faecipullorum; assembly: GCA_018884025.1. GTDB lineage: Bacteria > Bacteroidota > Bacteroidia > Bacteroidales > Bacteroidaceae > Phocaeicola > Phocaeicola faecipullorum. Next base: position 14,580 of record JAHLFB010000075.1, on the reverse strand, counting down.
CACGTTCGTGTAACGCGCGTCACACGTAGGTGTTACGCTCGTTTCACGTTCGTGTTCCACCCGTTACACGTACGTGTAACGCTTTCTCTGTCGGGAAATCCAGGGCTGACGCATTACTTAATTTCTTCATTTTGCCATGGCGCATCTAAAAGTTCAGCAAGAAACTCATCGCTCCATCCCGCCATTTTTCTTTTACCCTTAAGGCTTGATTTCCTCTTGTTGTTTTTTAGTTGCGTCATGGCTATCTTATTGAGTAGAGAAAAGTTCTGTGCTGCATTTTTCTTTTTCTTCTGGCTGTCTTCATTGAATGACACATCAAGCTGCCAGTGAAGATTATTCTCTATACTCCAATGACTTCTGATTGTTGAAATTATACGGTCAGAATCCAAAGGAAGTGATGTTATGTAATAGTGTTTCTCTACCGTAGTCTTTCCTGACTTGATATATTTCTTCGTATTGGTCAGGCAAACCACTGAGTTTACCCCCTTCCATTCCAGGAGTTTAGACAATAGGCCATTGTTATATACCTGACACACACGCCTCTCGAAGCGCCCATGTGAACATTCCTCCGTTATGCTGTACCTGTATCTTGTCTTCGGTATATGGCCTCTTCCGTCAATATTGTTTCCATAGATGTCAATATCAGAGAACCAGCCCTCTACAGTTTCATAAAGGTTCTTCTGGTTCTTCTTTAAACTTATAAGATATTCCGCTTTTGCATCTATGATTGTATCGACTATTTCATGCTGGCAGCCAATGGCATCAATGGTAATTATACAGCCTTCAAGGTCAAGAGCCTTTATCAACAATGGTATTGCCTTTATTTCGTTACTCTTTTCACTTACCTTTTCCTGACCAAGACAAACACCATTACTTGATGCCCAGGCACTTACTATGCGGAGAGACTCAAAACTGCCGTCGCTCTTCTCTTCACGGGCACCGCATATCTCTTTACCGTCTATGGATACAAGGCCACGGTATTTACCGCAAATTTCACGTATCCAGGTACGGAAACCCTTTTCGAGTTCATCGGGAGAAAGAAGGGAAAAGACACGATTGAAAGTGTCATGAGAAGGAACACATTTAAAGTCCTTTATGCGTGAGCGGAAGAAAGATTCATGCATCTTACCGAAATCGGCAACTTCATACCAGCTTTCTGCACCGCCTATGACTGCGGCCATTGCGATATAAAATATACACTCGAAACTGTGTTCTCTTAAATGTTCACGACGAGGATCCTTTACTGTACGGAGTATTGAGATGATTTCCATTGGATGTTTTTAACTTGAAAATATAGGACAAAAGTAAAGAAAAAAGTAATTATAGGTAGATTATATCATTGAACTTATCAAACTCAGGTTGATTATCAGTTTATTAAGTAATGCGTCAGCCCTGCGGGAAATCTTGTTGCAGATGTCCGGAAACATAACAAAAAGTTAAGAGCTACATCCCGTTATCGGAATATGGCTCTTTGCAATTTATCTGTTTACTTAATTGTACTTTCGCTTTATTTAAGCTCCAGTGTTACTATTGATTTAGCCGGCAGTTTCACGATTAGTGTGTTCTTGCTGATTTTTGCGCCTTTGAATTCTTTCGGGCATACTACGTCAGGATTTTCGAAAGAGTTGTAATCGTCAATCTTGTCAGAAGTAAGGATTCTTCCTGAAACACTCTTGATGTTCATTCCGTCAAGCTTGATTGTGATTTCCTGTTCCTCGTTCAAATCGACATTTGACAGCGAGATGTGTGTCAGTCCGTCCTTGCGTGATGCTGTAGCGCTCACCATAGGCACTTCTCTGTTGTCCCTTACCACCTTGTAGTTACATTCGAGGTTCAATGGCAGGTATGTAGCATCCTGATGTACGTTGTACATTTCGAACACGTGGTATGTAGGAGTCAGTACCATTTTATCGTCTTTTGTCAGAATCATTGACTGAAGAACGTTTGCTATCTGTGCGATGTTTGTCATCTTTACGCGGTCTGTATATTTGTGGAACACATCGAGAGTGAGTGAAGCCACGAAAGCGTCGCGCAGTGTGTTCTGCTGGTAAAGGTGTCCTGGGATAGTTCCCGGTTCTTCATCCCACCATGTACCCCATTCGTCCACCATCAGGGCAATCTGTTTCTTAGGGTCATACTTGTCCATGATGGCGATGTGGCGTTTCAGTACATCTTCTATTTCAAGACACTTGCCCATTGTCCAGTAATAATCCTCGTTTGTGAACTTGGTAGCCGAGCCTTTGCTGCCGCTCCATCCTGTCACTGTATAATAGTGGAGTGACACTCCGTCCATTCTGTGGCCTACGTTCTGCATAAGCACCTCAGTCCAGTTGTAATCATAGTCGCTCGCACCGCTTGCAATTTTGAAAAGGACGTTTCCGTTATAGTTTCTGCAATAAGTAGAATAACGGCGATACAGGTCGGCATAATATTCCGGACGCATGTTTCCACCGCATCCCCAACTTTCGTTACCTACTCCGAAGTATTTTACTTTCCATGGCTTTTCGCGTCCGTTTTCCTTACGAAGCTTTGCCATAGGACTTCCCTGTTCCGATGTCATGTATTCCACCCATTTTGCCATTTCTTCTACCGAACCGCTACCAACGTTTCCGCTGATATAAGGCTCGCATTCGAGCATTTCGCAGAGGTTGAGGAACTCATGAGTACCGAAGCTGTTGTCTTCTACCGTACCACCCCAGTTATTGTTCACCATACGAGGGCGGTTTTCCTTAGGACCGATACCGTCCATCCAGTGGTATTCATCGGCAAAACATCCTCCCGGCCATCTCAGTACAGGCACTTTCAGTTTCTTCAGTGCCTCGAAAACGTCTGTTCTATAACCTTTTATGTTAGGAATCTTCGAGTCTTCGCCTACCCAAAGTCCGCCGTATATACATGTACCAAGATGTTCGGCAAACTGTCCGTATATTTCTTTCGGTATAATCTGGTTACCTTTTTCAGGATATATTTCTATCGTAGCCTTCTGCTGTGCGAAAGCCGATACGCTTGCCATCATGGCAATAGATAAAACGATGTTCTTCATAAGTTACTTTTTAGATATTTCAAATTTATAGATTGCGAATGTCATTTCTCCGATTTCGGTGTTCAGGATGTTCTTTTCGATGTTGATATCCTTTTCCACAGGAACAATCTTGTTTGGTTCGTCAAGAGTGTTTTCTGCGTCGGAATTGTCAGAATGAAGAGTGATGCACTTGCCGTTGACGAGTGATACTGATTTCTTCAGGCCTTTGAATTCGATGTTCAGCTTCTGGCTCTTGTCCGAAGTATTGACAACTTTCAGAATGTAAGTATTGTTCTCCTTGTCCAATACCGCACTTGCAAAAAGTCCGTTCTGTCCCTCCTGGCCGCTTACAGCCTTCTTGTCCATAGTGAGAGGGATTACGTTTGTTCCCTTGTTGTGTCCGTACAGGTTCTGAACATACCAGCTGCATGTGCGTACAGAGCGTAGATTGTCGAACCATATCAGGTCAGGACGCCACTGCCATCCTTCAACATGTGCAAGCAGCGGAGCGTATGTAGCCATATGAACGATGTCGGCATTGCGTTCTACGCCTGTAAGGAAAGCAGCCTCAAGAAGTGACGCATGGAAATGATTCCATTTCTTGCCCTTGCCGTGGCATGCATATTCGCCTGCAAATACTTTCGGACCTTTGCGGTCGTAGTTGTCATATCTGCTGCCAGAGTTTAGGAACCAGTCTTCAGGACGGTAGAAATGTTCGTCCACCAAATCAACTTTCAGTTTCTTCATTTCTGGCCACAGATACTCAAAGTCCTTACCTTCAGAGTTAGGACCTGACGAACCTATAATCTTCATATCCGGGTATGCCTTGCGGATAGCTTCTACGAATGGTTTCAGACGTTCCGGATATTCAGGACCCCACTGTTCGTTACCTATTCCGATGAATTTCAAGTTGAACGGTTCCGGATGTCCCATCTCGGCACGAAGGCCTCCCCATTTGGTGTCTGTAGCTCCGTTTGCAAACTCGATAAGGTCGAGAGCATCCTGTATGTAAGGCTGAAGGTCGCAAACCTTCACGTGTGCTTCTTCGTTTTCATTCTGGAACTGGCATGCAAGACCGCAGCTAAGTACAGGCAATGGTTCTGCACCCATATCTTCTGCCAACAGGAAGAGTTCGTAGAATCCCATTCCGTATGTCTGGAAATAGTCAGGGAAGAAGCGGTGAGGGAAAGTGTAGTGCCAGCGGTTTTCGTTCAGAGGACGGTTTTCAACCGGGCCTACAGAGTTTTTCCAGTTATAGCGCGAAGCAAGGTCTGTTCCTTCCACTATACATCCTCCTGGGAAACGGAACACTCCCGGTTTTGTATCAGCAAGAGCCTGTACAAGGTCTTTGCGCAATCCGTTTTCGCGGCCTTTCCATGTGTCGGTAGGGAATAATGAGACATGCTCCAGGTCAACAGTTCCTGCAGATGCAAGGAAGATACGCAAGTGAGCCTTTGCGAATGTCTGTTCCGGAGTAAGCTTTATCTCATATTTCTTCCAGTCCTTGGAGTTGATATCCAATGTCTGCGAAGTTATAACCTGTGTTTCTCCCATAGAAGCATTGTCGATGAGTTCCATAGTGATTTTCTGGTTTTCACCCCTTGCCCATACGCTGAAACGGTAGCTTTCGCCGGCTTTGATACCTATTCCGAAGAAACCTTCGTTCTCGATACCTGTACGCTTGTGCGCATGTCCCGGATCTCCCAGTCGTACGTAGTGAGGGTTTTTGTCGAACGGGCCGTCATCCAGCAAAGTTACATTGCCGAAGATATTCCATCCCATAAAGTTCTGTGGAAACTCGAACGAACGGTTCTTTATAAGTTCTGCATATAGTCCTCCGTCGGCACCATAGTTGATGTCCTCGAAGAAATGTCCGTACATAGTAGGCTGTATTTCAGCACCGATTTTGTTGGTCTGAACAACCATATTGTTTACCTCTTGTGCGCTGATGCCCATACATGTTGTGAGGGCTAAGGCACTTAATAATGTGAAGTGTTTTTTCATGGGAAAAGTATTAATTTTATTTGTGATACAAAAATAGCTTTTTATGTTGATTTTTAAAATAATTATTTATTTGTGATACCTTCGCTCGTCATCTGTATTCTTTTTATCGTTCCGTCTTCATTATAGTATAAACGGTCAATGCAGATAGAGCGTCGGAAACTGCCTCCATTGGTATTTATTCCGCCGTTATGGTAAATGAAATACGATTTACCGTTGAAGTCTATTATTGACTGGTGGTTAGTGTTTGAGTTTCCGGCCAGTTCGTTCAGTATTCCTTTATACTCCCATGGTCCGTTGATGCTTTTGCTCATGGCATAGCAAATCTTCTCCGGAAATTCCGATGCGAACGACAGATAATACCAGTCGCCATGTTTGTGTATCCATGGAGCTTCAGTGAAGCGTGGAAGATTTATCGGGATGATAGGGCCGTCAAGCTCTGTCATGTTTTCTTTCAGTTTTGCATAATAGCACTGAGTGTTACCCCAGAACAGATATGCCTGTCCGTCATCGTCTATTATTACGGTAGGGTCAATGTCGTCCCAGCCTATCGAAGTATATTCTGTAGTCATATCATTGGTGATTAACGCACTGCCTCTTGCATCCTTGAAAGGACCTTTTGGAGAATCTGCAACTGCCACACCGATTGATTTTCCCGGTATAGTAGCATGCTCCACTGTTATATACCAGTAGAATTTACCGTTTCTTTCTATTACCTGACTAGCCCATGCGTCACCCTTAGCCCATTTGAAATCTTTTGCTTTAAGGGTGTATGAATGTTCGGTGAATGTTTTCATGTCCTTGGTAGAGAAAATACACCATTCATTCATCAGATAATATTGATGTGGTTCAGGACATTCGTCGTGTCCGGCATAGATATATACCGTACCGTTGTGTACCAAAGCAGCCGGGTCGCCTAAGTATTTGTGTGTAATTACAGGATTGCCTTTGGCTACGAAAGTAGTGTCTTTTTTCGCTGCATACAATGTGTGGCATACGAAGCTTGCAAGAAATGTAACAATCAATAATCTAATCTTATTTTTCATACTGTTAGAAATTAATTTTTTGCAAATATACCTCCCTGTTCTTGTTAGGCAGGTGGACAAATAAACATGTTAGGTGGATAAACCTGCAAATGCCGGAAAAACTCTGCCTGTAGTAGTATGAAATTAGGAAATAGGTTTTATTTTTGTGGATAATTAAAACCTGGATTTATGAATTTAAAGCACATTCTATCTTATTCATTGTTTATATTATATTGTATTGTGGGAATACTGCAGTCATCCGCAAGGAATGCAGACAGGCAGGAAATTGTGAACTACACAAACAGATATACTTTTTCCTGTATCACAATGCAGGACGGTTTGCCACATGTCTTTGTTGATGATGTGGTAAAGGACAGTCGTGGATATCTGTGGCTTTCCACTATGGGAGGAGGTGTTTCCCGATACGATGGATATGAGTTTGTGAATTTCAGTACCAATACAGGAACGAACAAACTGAAATCTAACTTTATAAGCCATTTATGTGAAGATAGGTTTGGACGTTTATGGGTGTCCGGCGATGACGGAATAGACCTTATATCTATAAACGACCTCGACTTAAGGACATCGGAAGTGGCCTCTTCCTTAATGCCATTTATGGATTCTCCTATATCCGGGATGCTTGTTTCCAAGTCGGGCAATATATGGTTGAGTAGCAAGAACATTCTTTATAAGGTGGTGCTTGATGATAAGGGTGGCGTGAGTGACGTAATAAAAGTATCGCATGCCAATACGAACGAGCGTGGTACCGCACTATGTGAGATTAATGGATATATATGGTTTCAGAAAGACAATATGCTCTGTCGCGTAGCTGATACGGTTATGGAGTGGCAGGAGCCTAATGCTGCTTCATCATCTTTAGCCTCTTTGTATGGTCAGTCAGTATTTTGCATGCACGTTCTTAATAATGACGTATGGATAGGAACAAGTTTCGGTCTGCTCAGATACAGCATATTGACAGATACTGTGCGATATTATATGCACAATAGGGAGGACGGACATTCTTTATCACAGAACTATATAACAGATATCACATCGGCAGGGGATGGAACACTGATTGTCGGAACTTTGATGGGGCTTAATATCTACAACCCTGTCTATGACAACTTCCAGCATGTTATAAATGACGATGAAGGCGGATTGGGAGGTGGTTCTCAGCTAAACTCAAACTTTGTCAATGTACTTTTTTATGACGATGGAAATGATATTGTGTGGATAGGTACAGAAACAGGTGGGCTTGCAAAAATGTATGCTTCACGCTTATATGTTACAAATTATCTGCATTTGCAGAACCAGGCATCCAGTCTGTCGAGAAATCTTGTAAACTCAATCATTGAAGACAATGACGGCACGTTATGGGTAGGTGTAGTAGAGGGAGGACTCAACTGTAAACCCAAGGGAATGAACGGTTTTATCCATTTCACGACAGATGCGCCTTCTTATCTCAGTCATAACACTGTCAGTTCTTTGGCTCTCGATGGAAAGGAAAGACTTTATGTAGGTACATGGGGAGGAGGCGTAGGATGGATAAACCGGAAAACGGGAACTGGCAAACTCTTCAACAGAATAGAAGGTATAGATGACATTTTTATATCTACATTAATTTATGACAGAATAAATGATTTACTTTGGATTGGTTCACAGCATAGTGCATACGTCTATAATCCGAAGGATAATACTGTAAAAGAGCCTTTCAAGGATGCTGAGAAAGAGATAGTAAATATAAATGCTTTGGGAGGCTGTATTTCCGGAGCAGGGGATTTATGGCTGTCTTCCGTTTACGGATTGTTGAGAGTGGACCTCAAGGCTTATTCACGCGGTGAGTTGGTCTATAAGAAATATACCGACGGAGTGAATATGCCTAAGGGTGAACGAATCACAAGTGTTCATGAGGCCGGAAACGGTGATTTGTGGATTGGCAGCAACGGTGCAGGGATATATTGTGCCGTAAAAGAAGGCGAGAATTACGTGTTCTCATCATACAATGTTCAGGATGGGTTGATAAGTAATAATGTGCGTGGCATACAGGAAGACTGGTATGGCAATATCTGGATTACTACGGTAAATGGACTTTCAAGGTATTATCCCAAGGATGATATGTTTGTAGGTTATACGTCTAAAGACGGATTGCCATCAGATAATTTCTACTGGAATGCCACTGCTGTGTCCGGCAATGGTGAGAAAATCTATTTGGGAAGCTTGGGAGGCCTTTCCGAAGTACATCCGGTGATGGAAAAGGAAAGCCGTATGAATTTCCCGTTGACTATCACCAGAATAAACGTAATAGGTGGGGCATGCCATCCTGAAGATGGACTATTGGAACTTCATGAAAGTGACAAGTCATTGACTATAGAGTTTGCAGCCCTCGATTATAATCCTTCTTCGTTGGCGGCATATTCTTATCGCCTTGTGGGTTTCGATGATAACTGGATAGATACGAGAAGAGACAGACGCACGGTGACTTATACTAATCTGAAACCGGGAAAATACAGCTTCCAGTTGAGATATACCCCCGATGGTAAGAACTGGATAAGTGCGGGTAATGGACTTCAGATAGAAGTTTCGCCATATTTCTACAAGACCCCGTGGTTTGTCTTGTCGGTTATGCTACTGTTGGCTATTATTGGCTACAGAATAGTAATTTGGAGGTTTAACGAGATGAAACGACAGCAGATTATACTGCATGACAAGGTAGAAGAACGTACCCGTGAACTCAAAGAACAGCAGAAACTGCTTTCTGTACAGACGGAGGAACTGTCAAAACAGAACGGACTGTTGAAAGAACAGAATATTCAGATAACGGAACAGAAAAACAAGATACTTGAAATGTCCCGCAAGGTAGAGGAACTGACTATTGACAAACTGACTTTCTTCACAAACATCACACATGAGTTCAGAACCCCACTTACGCTTATAGTAGGTCCTATCGAAAGGGCCTTGAAGCTGAGTTATAATCCGCAGGTTATCGAGCAGCTCAATCTGGTTGAGAAAAACAGCAAATATCTCCTCTCGCTGATAAATCAGCTGTTGGACTTCAGAAAAGTGGAGGATGGAAGGATGAAGATTATATGCCATCATGGAAATATAAATACGTTCCTCGATGACTTGCTTACCCCTTTTGTCGCGTTTGCAGGCGATCATGGCATTACGTTGAAGTCTTATAAGCGCATCGACAATCCATATATGATGTTCGATGAAGATATAATGCGTAAGGTAATAACAAATCTTATAAGCAATGCCATAAAGTTTACAGAGAAAGGAGGCATGGTATCTGTTTACGCTGCAACAGTGAACGACAACGGTGGAGAGAAACTGTACATATGTGTAAGAGATACCGGAAAAGGAATACCCGAAGGCGATATTGAGAAAATCTTCAACCGCTTTTATCAGGCAGATAATCAGGGCCTGGAGTCGGTAAGCGGACAAAGTGGAACGGGCATAGGGCTGTATCTCTGCAAGAAACTTATAACACTGCTGGAAGGCAGTCTAGTTGCTATGAACAATCCGGTGCAAGGCTCGTCCTTCAGAATATTATTGCCTGTAGAAAGAGGAGATAAGAATGAGATAGTAGATGAAGTGTATGATGACGAACATGACGAAGTATCCTTGTCGCCTGAAAAGAACGGCAAACTGAATATTCTTATCGTAGAGGACAATAAGGATATGAGAGATTATATAAGGTCCATTCTGGCAGAATATTATAATGTACTGGAAGCATCGAATGGTGAGGAGGCGCTGCATGTCCTGAGTTCTTCGAATGTAGACTTCGTAATCAGCGACCTTATGATGCCTGTGATGGATGGAATGGAACTGTCGCATAGGATAAGGAGTGATTTCTCTATATCACATATACCTATTCTTATGCTTACGGCAAAGACTTCGGACGAAGCAAGACTGGAAGGTTATAAAGCTGGTGTAGACTCCTATCTGTTGAAACCTTTCGATGAGAATTTATTGTTGGCACGAATTTCAGGTATATTGGAAAACAGAAAGCGTTTCCAGCAGAAGTTCTATCTTACAATGGATGTAGATTCTTTGGAAATAGATGAAGAGTCGGGCGACAAGAAGTTTCTTGACAAGGCAATGAAAGTGGTAAAAGAAAATTACATGAACCCTGATTTTGATGTCGCCGATTTCATCAATGCCATGGGCATGAGCAAGAGTCTTCTGAACAAGAAGATGCAGAGTCTGACGGGACAGTCTACAAATCAGTTTATGAGAAACTACAGACTGAATCTTGCACGCGAACTTTTGTTGAAAAACAAGGTGACACATAATATGAACATATCAGAGATTGCATATCAGGTCGGGTTCAACGATCCTAAATACTTTACACGCTGCTTTACGAAGCATTTCAATGTAACGCCGAGCAGCATAATGGAGGATAAATGACAATAAGTGTACTGATATAGCCTGATAATCAGGTGTAAATAATGATTTGTAAGTTATAAAGTGTATAAATCAGATATTAATAGGTGGACTTAAGTAAAAACATGTTTTGTATGCTTTTGTCCACTTATTATCTTTTTTTGTCCACTTTCATTTTGGCTATCTCCTATATTTTTGTGGCATAAAAATAATTTGTTATATTTTAAAAGAATGTATTATGGAGAATGCTACAAAAACAGTCATTGGTATTTTGCAAGGGACTTGCAGAATACGATATTATACCGTAACGTAAAGATTTTTCCTTATAGGTTATTGTATTAATCTTATCTGGGTAGAAATGAATAAAACTCATCTTTGTTATGTTAGAACAATCTAATTGGTTTATTGAAAAATTTAAATTTAATACCATTTAAAATGAAAAAACAATTTATTTTTTCTGCAATGCTTGGTTTATGTGCCTTTGGAGGAACAATGGTATATCCTTCATCTGCTTTGGCTGCCGTGGCACAATCTCCTTCAATTAAGGTAAGTGGTCAGGTTATTGATGAGCAAGGTCTTCCTTTGCTTGGTGCTACTATCAGAGTTAAAGATGGACAAACGGGAACAACAACCGACTTTGATGGAAATTTCCAGATTGAGGTTCCTGGTAACTCTGTTTTATTGATAAGTTATGTCGGATATAAGGACCGTGAAATAGCTGTTCGCAATAGAGCAGTCCTGGAACCGATTCAACTGCAGACAGACGATTTGATGCTTGACCAGGTAGTAGTTGTAGGTTACGGTACACAGAAAAAATCAGATTTGACAGGAGCTGTATCTGTAGTAGATGCAGAAGCTTTGAAACAGGTTTCACATTCAAATATATCTTCTATGCTTGAAGGAAAGGTAGCAGGTGTACAAATTACATCTGACGGTCAGCCTGGTGCCGATCCTTCAGTTCGTATCCGTGGTATCGGTTCTTTCGGAAGTACTGCTCCTCTTTATGTAATTGACGGTGTTCCGATGGGAACTTCCATACGTGATTTCTCTTCTAATGATATAGAAACAATTCAGGTGTTGAAGGATGCCTCTGCTGCTGCTATTTACGGTTCCCGTGCTGCTAATGGTGTGGTTATCATTACTACAAAACGTGGACAGAAAGACCAACCTCTGAAAGTAGATTATAACGGATATTTTGGTGTCGATTATATTCCTAACAATGTATATGATGTAATGGATGCAGACCAGTACAGTCAATATGTCGGTCAGGCATGTATTAATTCTGATACTCCTATTCCGGGAGGATATCATCTTGACAGTGCTACAGGTAAATACCGTTTCCAGGATGACACCAATACAGATTGGTTTAAAGAAGTATTCAAGACAGGTATCCGCCAGAATCATAATGTAAATCTTTCCGGTGGTGGCGCACACAATACTTATAATGTAGCATTGGACTACTTTAACCAGAAAGGAACTCTTGAAGGTGCAGGTCCTAATTATGAACGTTTTACAGCACGTGTCAACAATACTATGGACACTAAGTTTGTGAAATTCCATACCAGTATTGTTTATTCCCATTCAGATCAGGATAACATGGGATTGTCAAATGCTTCGGAATATGTTCAGGGATTATATGGTGATGTAACTAACGTTCTTCGTGGAACTTTGCTTATGCAGCCTACCATAAAGGCTTACGATGAGTCAACATGGGTATTGGACGACAAAGTTGGTATTGCAAAAGACTTCAATTACGATGCTTACGGTTACGGAGTTTATTATGATGACATACATGGTGATATCTCTGCATCCAACCCATTGCTTATAAATAATCTGATGCAGCGTAATACACGTGTTGACAGATTTGTGGGAACTGCATCGGCAGATGTTGACCTTCTCAAAATGATTGGTGTTGACAGCAAGAATCATAAACTTAATTATAAATTGAATCTTTCTTACAGTAAGACCAACTGTAAAGATTTTACATGGATTCCTTCATGGGTACAGAGTAACCGTGTTTATTTGGCAAAAAGCAATGAACGCCTGACAAAAGCTTCACGTATATACTCGGATGCATTGATTGAAAATGTGCTTACTTATGATGGTACAATAGGAAATCATCATATAAATGTGATTGCCGGTCAGACTTTTGAAGAAGAAAACACAGACTTGTTGACAGGATGGGGATTGGATTTCACTGAACCTTATTTCCTCCAACTCCAGAACGGTTCGGATACATATTCGGAAAGTTTTGAGTATAAGCATGCTATTTTATCTTATATCGGTCGTATAAACTATAATTATGATGACAGATATTTGTTCTCTGCGACAGTTCGTAGAGATGCCAGCTCTCGTCTGACAAGAAGCATACGTTGGGGAACTTTCCCTTCAGTATCTGTAGGTTGGCGTTTTGATAAGGAAAATTTCTTCCCTTTCAATACTGATGTTGTAAATATGTTCAAGGTTCGTGGTAGCTATGGTGAGCTTGGTAACGAGAATATCGGTGAGTACATGTATCAGGCGGTGATGGCGCGTAACAATATGACTTACAGCTTCAATAATTCGCCTGTTACAGGTTCGGCAATTTCTACCTTTGTGGACAACAATTTAGCTTGGGAGAAGAAGAAAACGTATAATGTGGGTGTGGACTTGGCATTTTTCCGCAATAGACTGGAGTTCACTGCCGAATGGTATAAGAATACAAGTACAGACCTGCTGTATGAGGTACCTGTGCCGGAGCAGGCTGGAGTCTCTAATGAAAAAGTGACGATGAACGCGGCATCTATGGAAAACTCCGGTTTTGAATTCTCTGCTACTTATCGTAATCATGACAATCCTTTCAAATATGAATTCTCCGGTAACCTCAGTACATTGAAAAACCGTGTAACTTCATTAGGTTTCGGTACAGACTCTTATATTTCAGGAGCTTATATAACAAACGTAGGTGAAGAAATCGGTCAGTTCTATGGTTGGGTGTATGAGGGTATAGCACGTACACAAGAAGACTTGGATAACCATGCAACACAGGAAGGTGCCCAGATTGGTGACTGTCTTTATAAAGATTTAAGTGGTCCTGACGGTACTCCTGATGGTAAAGTGGATGCATATGACCAAGTTGTACTTGGCAGTGGTCTGCCAAAGGTTAACTTCGGTCTTAGCGCACGTTTTGAATATAAAGGTTTTGATTTAAGTATCTCTACTTTCGGCGCTTTGAACTATCATGTAAGTGATGACATCTACAACTCTTTGAACTCTTGCTATGGTTGGGGTAATAAAGCCGTTGCTATTCTTGATGCCAACCGTTTCAGTGAAGATGGAAGCACTTATATCTCAGACGTTCCACGTACTTATATAACCAATAATGCCAGCCTTGCATGGAATGACCTCTTCAGTCAGCGCAAGATTCAGAACGCTGCTTATTGGAAAATTGCAAATGTGGAATTAGGTTATAACTTCCCTAATGAATGGTTTGGTAAGTATGTATCAGATGTACGTCTATATGTATCTGCACAGAACTTGCATACATTTACCGGTTATCATGGCTATAATGTGGATTATGCAGGTGGTACATTCACACCGGGTTATAACTTCTGTTCATATCCAACAGCGCGTACATTCATGTGCGGAGTTCATTTTACATTCTAATTGTCATCCAATATATAAATACTAAAAATATATCGTATGAAACTAAATATATATTCACTTGCTCTCCTTTTCGGATTAGGAACATTTACTTCTTGTATTGACAGACTTGAAATGATTAATCCTAATCAACAGACTTCAAGCACTTTCGGTTTCAATGCCGATGATTTGGAAGAAAGTGTTATTGCTGCCTATAACCATATCCGTATGGAAGGTTCTTATGCACGTGTAGGCTACACTATCGATGTATGCCGTGGTGATGAAGCTTGGAACTCTTCTCAGGTATGGTACCTGCCTTTTGATGATCTTAATGCCGAGGTAACTTCCGATATTACATGGTGGCCATGGCGCGAGTGGTATTACACAATAAATGTATTCAAGTTTCGCAAGTAAAAAAGTATAGCTTTTAGTTCTGTATTTCGCAGAAAATGAGTATCTTTAAGTGCTATCAAAAAGGACTCAATACTAAAAGCTATGGTCAAAGATAAACATATTATTTCAGAA
>JAHLFB010000074.1 GCA_018884025.1 Candidatus Phocaeicola faecipullorum | reverse complement strand
TGTTTATAGACGAAATGGAATTGGTATATGAATAAGGTAAAGTTTTTAGTGGCAGCATTGTTGGGGGTGCTTTTCGTGGCATGTAGCGAGGAAGAAAACCTGTCGCAAACGAGTAAGACGGGTTTTCTTGTATCGTTGGCGGAAGATGTAAAGGTGGAGTCGCGCAGTACGCCTGAGGAGTTGGGCGAGCCTGTGGCTTCGCAATTCAACTTGAAGATAACGAATCAGGTAACAGGAAGCGAACTGTACAACGGTTCGTACACAAGCGATTTGATTCAGGCTTCTGCCGGGACGTATGCGATAGAGGCAACGCACGGTGAGAATCAACTCTTGGCTGTGGATGCTCCTTATTATAAAGGGACTGCCGAAGCGGAGTTGGCAGACGGAGAATCGAAGACTGTAAACGTAAAATGTAAGGTTGCGAATGCGTTGGCTTCGGTAGTGTTCAGCGATGGAGGTGCTTTAAAGTTTGAAGACCAGTTTTCGGAATGCGAACTGAATGTCTTGGTGGCAGGAGATAGAGCACTGATTGACGGTGTCAAAAGTGCTTACTATCGTGCAGGGTCTACACCGACATTTGAATTTAGAGGGATTCTTAAGGACGGTGGAGAAGAAGTGGTGCAGACTTTGACCGATGACAAGTTTTCAGACCCGGCTACCTTTGCAGCCGGAGCACATTGTGTCATTACGCTGAAAATAGGTGCGGTAGAGCCGGGCGTGAAGATAGAAATCAGCAAAGTGGAAGTAAATGAAGTAACCGTATCTGAAACGATTCCTATGAAGTGGTTGCCGAAACCGAAAGTGACGGCTACGGGATTTGATAGCAATAATACATTGGCTTTTGTAGAGACCGAACAGAAGCAGGCTGCTTTGAATTTGGATCTCTCTTCGGCTTTGCAGGACATCAAGTTTAAGTTTAATTTCGAGGATGAGCAGTTTGCGTCATTGGAGAAAGAGAAAGAATATTTATTATCTACAGATAAAGCAACTATCGAACAGGCTTTAGGCATTACGCTCCCTTCGGTAGGAGATAAACCGGAAAGTATCGACTTAAAAGGGTTGATTGCCAAGTTGCAGACGAATGCAGGTGTTCCTACTAATAATTCTATTGAAATAGATGTCCAGGCGAATAACCGCTGGAGCAGTGATGCGATAGAAGGTGAATCAACTCCTAATTTGACATATACGTTGACTTGTAATAAGCCGGAGTTTACTGTGGATGCTTATCCGGGAAATATTTGGACTAAAGAGTTTACGGTGAATGCTTTGCGTGAAGAGCAAGTAACAAGTGGTGATTTCACCAAACTGAGCAGCGACATGACTTATCAGTATAGTGCTGATGGTCAAACGGGCTGGACGAATTTAAGTGATGGAATGCGCCAAGACCAATTGCAGTCGGGTACTACTTATTATATTCGTGGATTGTATCGTGGTGCTGTGCCGGGGGAAGTGGCGGAAGTTTCTACTTATCCAGAAACACCTTTAGAGTATGGAGATATGGAGGAGTGGAATACCATAACAAAAAAATTATGTGTAGGTACAAATGTTTTTAATTGGAGAGATGTTTATGGAAATAGTCCAAACAATAATATTTGGGCATGTGTTAATGCTAAAACTTTTGAAGGGGATCCAAATGTATATTCTACATTTAACCTTAATCCGTCGACTTATAGTGTAGAGGGGCGTAGTGGAAAAGCTGCTGCTTTACGTACCGTTGGTTGGGATAATAACTGGGGTAATACAAGTAGTTTGATTCGCCATATTGCTGCAGGAAAGTTATTTATTGGTAAATATAGTTTTGTACATGAAGATGGTCCTGAAACTTATGACTATGGAATGTCATACTCTTCTCGTCCAACAAGTGTTGAATTTTATTATACATATTCTCCTTATAATGGAGATTCTTTTAAAGTATGGGTTGTCTTAGAAAATAGAAGTAATGATGGAAATGTTACACGTATTGGATATGGAGAGTTAACTGGTTCTGAATCAATCACAAGTTTTACTCATAATACAATATCTATAGAATATAGTAATATATATTTGGATATAACACATATGTATATAGTTTTTTCTTCTTCTGCAAATTGTTCAGATGTAGAGGAAACAGAAAATAATAATTTGCAAGGCATGGTTTCTGAAGGGAACTATCATAATGGCAGTGTCCTAACTATCGACGATGTCCAATTAATTTATGAAAAATAAAAGCAAGCAAATATGAAACGAAACCTACTATACTTATTATTAGGAATCTTCCTCTTAGCAAGCTGTCAGCAGGAAGAAATGCTCAATGCAGAAACAGGCTACGGCTATCTTTCTGTATCCGAACTATCGGTAGCAACAACCCAAGTACATGTAGTTTCTTCGCGTGCCGATGAAGAACCGTTAACGATTGAAATCCTCAAGGATGGAGAAACCGTTCAGACTTTGACCGAAACCGAGTTGGCAAATAAAATCAAATTGGAAGCTGGTACGGGGTATTCCCTTAAAGTATATAGCAGCGACTATGGAAAGGAAAGCGAGTGGACGAATGAGGATAAGGGTACACCTGTTTATTATGCGGAAAAGAAGTTTGAAATCTTGACCGAGCAGACTACCCAAGTCAAGGTAGAAGTCCCGATGACAAACTTCGGCGTATCGTTTCAGTTCCCCGAAGAATATAAAGAAGTTTTCCCTTCCTGTACGTTGAGTGTAAAAGTGGGTGGCAGAACAGTCGCTTTGCAGTCCGGTGAAACCGCTTACTTCACCTATCAGGCAGGAACACCATTCAGCTATACATTGACTGCTACCAATAAAGATAATGAGCCTCTAACAGATACAGGCTCTTATGGGGAAGAAGCAGAACAGACAATCGCTTCCGGCACAATCTATACCGTTTCGTACGAAATGGAAACTCAATCGCTCAATATAACTGAATAATCTGTCCGTAATCGACCGGTCTTTATAGGCCGGTTGCGGACTTTTACCAGATTATATTCTCTTTCTGATATCAGTACAGACCGTGTCCTCGACAATTATTCTAGCACAAAGACCGGATGGTTGGGAGTACTGGCTTCAGGGCGGTAGGTAAAGCCTTCCCATTTGAATG
>JAHLFB010000073.1 GCA_018884025.1 Candidatus Phocaeicola faecipullorum | reverse complement strand
GGAGTGGAATGGAACTGGATAGGTATTCCTGTAAAGGAAAACTATTCTCTTACGGAGAGCAAAGGTTTTCTCCGTATAAAAGGAAGTGATAAAAAACTGGATGATTATGGAGTTTCACCTACTTTTGTGGGACGCCGGCAGGAAGATATCAACTTCCAGGCCACAACAAGGATGAAGGCAAAAGGAAACGGAAATGTAGGAATGACTGCCTATCTTTGTCCTTCAGCTCATTACGACCTTTATGTAACTGACGGTCAATTGAAACTCCGTTATCGTTTGAACGACCTATGTCATGTAGAAGATATTTGCAAAGTAACTGACGATTTCATTTATCTGAGAATTAAGGGAAGTGATGAAATTTATTCTTTGATGTATTCAACAGACGGTACTCATTATTCAGAAGCCGGACATATGAACACCCGTTATCTTAGTACTGAAACTAATGGAGGTTTCACGGGGGTATATATCGGACTGTTTGCCGAGGGGGATGCACAGGCGGATTATGACAACTTTAAATATATGCCAATCGTGCCGGAAGTTTCTCCGAAATTGATGTCCGGTGATGCAAACCCGTTACTTGATTTTATGTTTACAGCAGACCCTACTGCCGTGGAATATGAAGGAAGACTCTATGTATATGCCACAAACGACAACCAGCAATATGAGGCTGTAGGACGTGATGGGCGCAA
The DNA here is from genome assembly GCA_018884025.1 of Candidatus Phocaeicola faecipullorum. Taxonomy (GTDB): domain Bacteria; phylum Bacteroidota; class Bacteroidia; order Bacteroidales; family Bacteroidaceae; genus Phocaeicola; species Phocaeicola faecipullorum. The sequence goes on along the minus strand of JAHLFB010000073.1, from coordinate 7,659 downwards.
CACATACGAACGTATAAAATCTCTCGTCATGATGTCAACTGATGATATGGTGAACTGGACTTATCATGGAGTCATAGATGTAAACAGCATAGCTCCATGGATTATGGCATCATGGGCACCGTCTATCGTAAAACGTAAGGAGAGTGACGGGAAAACACATTTTTATCTTTATTTTTCAAATAGTGGGTTCGGTACAGGTGTACTGACTGCGACATCACCGGTAGGTCCATGGAGTAGTCCTCTTAATAAAAGCTTGATTGATGCCAATACTCCGGGACTTGGAGATTGTAAAGTTCCTTTTGATCCAGGTACAGTTATTGATGCCAATGGAACGGGATGGCTAACTGTAGGTGCAGGCTCTTCGTGTATCATGCGTTTAGGTAAGGATATGATAAGCATAGACAGTGAAATAGTAAAGATGAACGCTCCTCATCATTTCGAGGCAAATGAGATGAATTATATAAATGGAACATATGTTTATACATACAATACTGATTGGCAGGATTATAGCGATTGGAACTATACTGCAGAGAAACCTACGAAATGTAGTATGTTCTATATGACGAGCAAAACGCCTCTTGACAATACGAGCTGGGAATATCATAATAATTACCTGAAGAATCCTGGTGACTATGGACTTGGATTCAGCAACAACCACACACACCTGCATAAATTCCGTGGCAAATGGTATTTATTTTATCATACCTTGACATTACAGCGCAGTTTCAACACAGACGGGGGCTTCCGCAATGTATGCGTTGATGAAATAAAAGTTGACGAAAAAGATGTGAATATTGCAATGGGGAACCAGACATTGAAAGGTGTCGGTCAGATACATCCTCTGAATCCGTTTGCACTTCAACAAGCAGAGACTACAGCTGCGACACAAAACATAAAATTTACACAATCGCCAGAAGTTGGCAACATGTATGCAGGATTATCCGATGGTGAAGAGGGGCTTATATGCCTTAGGGGAGTGAAATTTTCAAAGAAACCTTCTTCTTTCGAGGCAAGGGCTTGCGGACACGGGGTAATTGAAGTACGTCGTGGCACACCTTCTGGTGAGATAATTGCTACATTGATGGTGGACGACAACAATATGGAAATCGTAAAAGCAAAAGTAACTGAAAAATTCAAAGGGCAAACAGATATTTATTTTGTGCTAAAAGGAGAGGACATGAGTTTTGATTCATGGAAGTTTGAATAATAAAAAAAATATTGTTAAGTTAATATGAATATATCATTAAATATGAGAAAAAATGTCTTGGCATTTATAATGGTTATTTTTGTGTCATGGAATCCATTTGATGTCTATTCGCAACGTGAACGTATCCTTTTGGACGAAGGTTGGCAGTTTGCTTTAGGTTCTGCTTCATCTCCGGAAAAGGATTTCGGTTGTGGCATTGAAGATTTCAATTATCTTACTAAAGCTAGTTCAGTTCATAATAAAGGTCCTTATTCAAAGGATTTTGATGCTTCAGGATGGGAAAAGGTTGACTTGCCGCATGACTGGGCTGTATATTTGCCTTATGATAAGAATGCCATACATAGCCATGGGTATAAAACGTTGGGATACAACTATCCTGAAAACAGTGTTGGATGGTATCGTAAGATTATAGATATACCGCAAACAGACTTGGGGCGTCATTTGTATTTGCAGTTTGACGGTATTTTCAGGGATTCTAGAATATGGGTCAACGGATTTTATTTGGGAGGTGAACCAAGTGGATATGCCACCCAGACGTATGACATTTCTGAATACCTGAATTACGGGGGTGAAAACTTGATTACCGTTCGTGTGGATGCCTCAATGACCGAGGGTTGGTTTTATGAAGGTGCAGGAATATACCGTCACGTATGGTTGCATAAAACATCTGCCTTGCATGTGGCTCCTTTCGGAACTTTCATAAGCAGCAGGCTTAACTCTACATATGATTCCGCAGTTTTGGATATTGAAACAAATATAGAAAACTCCGGAATGAAAGCAACATCTTTCAAATTACGTCATATATTATTTGATTGTGAAGGAAAAGAAGTTGGCAGTTGCTATGGTAATGGTGAGAATCTATGCCCAAAGGCCTCACAAACAGTATGTTCGCAATTGACTGTGGATAATCCGAAACTTTGGAGTACGGACAATCCATATCTGTACAATGTAATAACTGAGGTCTTTGTAGATGATAAGAAGGTTGATACTTACAATACTAAAATCGGTATTCGTGAAGTTAAATTTGATGCGAATCAAGGCTTTCTTTTGAACGGGAAAGTGGTGAAACTAAAGGGAGTGAACATGCACCAGGATCATGCCGGGGTAGGTTCCGCAATTCCAGATGACTTGCAGATTTACCGTTTGAAGAGGTTGAAAGAATTTGGATGTAATGCTTACCGCTCTTCTCATAATCCAATGACTCCTGAATTGCTTGACGCATGCGACAGTCTGGGTATTCTTGTGATAGAAGAAAACCGTCTTACAGGGATAAACAACGAGCATGTACGTTTGTTAAAGCGGATGATTGAGCGTGACAGGAATCATCCGAGCATTATACTTTGGAGTGTTGGTAATGAGGAATGGGGAATGGAGTGGAGTCAACAGGGTACACGTGTGATTGCTTCCATGCGTGAATATTGCCACAGGTTTGACCCAAGCAGGATGATGACCGTGGCATCAAGCGGCGGGCCTGCAGTCCTTATTCCGGCTGATGTGGCAGGTTATAATTACATTCTCCAGAATCCGATTGACAAATACCGTGGGCAATATCCATTACGATGTGGTATTGGTACTGAAGAAATCTCAGGGTGCGGAACTAGAGGGGTATATTTTGATGATTTTAAGAACGGGCATATGGCATCACTTAATCTTAAGCCTAATGGTAAAGACAGTGTACTTAACTGCATAGAACGTGGATGGAAATTTTATTGCGAGCGTCCTTGGTTAGGAGGTATGTTTTATTGGGTTGGATTTGATTTCCGTGGTGAACCTGATCCAATAGGTTATCCACAGACCGGAACTCATAAAGGCCTTTTCGATTATTGTGGCTTCCCAAAGGATGAGGCATGGTATTTAAAATCATGGTGGACTGATGAACCTACACTTCATATATTCCCTCATTGGAACCTGGAAGGACATGAAGGCGACAGTATCAAGGTTTGGGTTTACAGTAATTGCGACGAAGTGGAACTTACTGTTAATAATAAAAAACTTGGACGTAAAAAGATGCCTGAAAATGGTCATTTGTCATGGGATGCCGTTTATTATCCTGGTACAGTCAAAGCTATAGGATTTAAGAACGGTAAAAGACAATTAACACGGATGATTCGTACATCAGGGAAACCGGAACGTATTGTACTGACTGCAAACAAGGATACATTGTTTGCAAACGGACAAGATGTAGCTGTTATAGATGTGGAGCTAAAAGACAAGAAGAATAATTTTGTTCCTACAGCTTGTCCTTTGTTAAAGTTTACCGTTGAAGGTCCTATACGGATTTTAGGTGTAGGGAATGGTGATCCTGCATATAAAGATGGTGATTCGCCGAAGGATAGAGGCACGCGCCACTATCAGGTAAAATCATTCAATGGCTTGGCACAAATCTTATTGCAATCTGATACACAGAAGGGAACGGCTACTTTAACAGTAGAAGGAGAAGGGCTTGCCGGAACTTCTTATACAATTGAATGCAAGTAGTTTTTATATTTATCCTATGAAGAAGATAATATTTTTTATTCTATCTATTCAGGCCGTTATTGGAACAGCCCAAACAGCGTTTCTTGACAATATATATTATTATATAGAGAATCCGGCAATATTTGAGGTTAATCAGGAGCCGGGAAGAAGTTATTATATACCAGAAAGTAGCATTTCACTTAACGGCTTATGGAATTTTAGGTGGTTTGTTATCCCGGATAGCATACCAGCTGATTTTTATAGTTATAGTTACGATGATGATAACTGGGATAAAATAGAAGTACCTTCAAACTGGGAAATGTTGGGATATGGTGACAAGCTCTTCAGAAATGTGAATGCCCCATTTAAAGTCAATGTGCCGTTTGTGCCGAGAGACTATAATCCTACAGGTCTGTATCGGAAAACTTTTACAATACCTGATGATTGGGATGGCAAACAAGTATTTTTGCGTATGGAGAAAGTTGCCTCAGCATCATTCGTATGGATAAACGGGCAAGAGGTGGGATATAATGAAGGGGCTCAGGAGCCTGCCGAATATAATATCACGTCTTGTTTAAGGGAAGGTAAAAATGTTATTTCTGTTTTGGTAGTCAAATATAGTGACGGCTATTATCTTGAAGGTCAGGATTATTGGCGCTTTGCAGGAATATTTGATGATGTCATAATCTATTCAACACCGGATACAAGATTGTTTGATTGGTGTGTTGAAACAGAATTGGATGATAATTATATCAACTCAGAACTTAATCTAAGAGTAGATGTAAAAAGGTATGGAAATAGTATAGAAGGTGAGTTGAAAGTAAAAGCCGTTTTGCTGGATAGACACTCCGATATAATAAGTGAGTTTTCATCTCCTTTGTTTGAAATAGACAGGGAACAGTCTGTATCTATATCGAAAGAAATAATCAATCCTTTGAAATGGACTGCTGAAACACCAAATCTATATGACTTGCATTTGTTACTTTTAAACAGTCAGGATAAGATAATTGATAAAATTGAAACAAAAATAGGTTTTAAGGAAACGCAAATAATAGATGGAGTATTTTGCTTGAATGGAGTTCCTGTAAAGATCAATGCTCAGAATTCACATATGCAACATCCGCGATGGGGACATGTGATGCGTGAGGATGTTATCAGACAGGATTTTGAATTATTGAAACAGTTTAATTTTAATGCCGTGCGTACTTCGCATTATCCTCCTGTGAATTCATATCTAAGATTGGCCAATGAGTATGGACTTTATGTAATAGATGAGGCAGGGGTTGAAGCTCATGCAACAGAATGGGTATCTGAAAGAAGTGATTTTACGGAAATGTATAAAGAGAGAGTGCGAAGGATGGTCTTGCGGGATAGAAATTATCCTTGTGTCTTGTTTTGGAGCGCTGGAAATGAGTCTGGTGAGGGATTTAATATTACGGAAGTTGTGAAAGAAGGCAAGAAATATGATGAAACAAGGCTTTGGATGTATGGTGGAAATGCACCAAAACATGAAGCAGAGGATATTGTCGGCCCTAGATATCCTAGTCCGATAGAGTTGGAAATACAGCAAGGTATGGGCTATGATAATGATATAAGACCTTCTTTTATGGATGAATATTTGTCTGTCGCAGGAAATGGAGGCGGTGGATTGGATGATTATTGGCGTGTCATAAATTCTCATTCAAGGATAATTGGTGGAGCTATTTGGGATTTTGTTAGTCCTGGTATAGAAGAAAAAGTAAGGAGGATACAGGACGGCTCACCATTTGATACTCCTGTAAACATTATGGGAAAAGTATCCTTGAAAAGGATTGGGAATAATACGGTTGCGGACTTTAGTGGTCATGATGCATGGATTGAGATTTACAGAGGAGAGAATCTGGAGTTGATGAGTAATCAGCTTATTTTAAAATTTGATGTATATCCGCGTGCTTCATGTAAGGATTCAGGCTCTTTTATAACTAAGGGCAATAATCAATTTGGGGTACATCAAAACGGAGTAGATGAAATAAAGTTTTATATTTTCACTGACAAAAGGTACGAACTGACAGCAAAACTTCCGTTAAACTGGGAGTATAATTGGCATAGTGTATTATGTGAGTATGATGGAAAATTCATGTCTATATCTGTAGATAATATAGAATTGGCAGAGATGCCTGCTAATGGTCATATTAAGAATCTGCCATTCCCGGTAAATATAGGTCGTAATTCAGAAACCCAGGGGTGTGATATTAATGTTGCTATATGTGACGCAATGATTGATAATGTCGCCATATTTGATAAAATCTATTCAGCAAATGTTTTGAGTAAAGAAAATTCTGTACTATGGCTTGATTTTGAGAATGAAAACTCGTCAGGGACATTTTATAGCTATGGTATTGGTGCAAGGACTTACGGTTCAATATGGCCTGACAGAAAGCCGCAACCGGAAATGTGGCAAATGAGAAAATCAGCACAACCGGTTGATTTCAGCTGGATAGATAATAATGGCAATTTTATTGTTGAGATATGGAATAAGCATAGTTTTATAGAACTGGATAAATATTTGGTTGAATGGTTCCTTACGGAGGATTGTAAAATTGTCCAACGTGGCATTGTAGATGAGAATATAGCTCCGTTGCATAAAAAGAATGTGGCTATACCTATTTCTATACCTGAAATAAAAGATAATGTAGAATATAGATTGGAATTTAAGGTAAGCCTGAAGAGTAAAGAGATATGGGCCGATAAAGGTCATATAGTTGCATGGGAACAGCTTGATTTGCCATGGCATAGGGACATTGTTTTACCTATGCAATGTGGAAACCATAATTTGAATTGTGTGGATACTGATACTTGTTTGTGGGTCGAAGGAGATGGTTTTAAATATGGATTTTCTAAAGGAACTGGACGATTGTTTTCTTTATATATAAATAATGAGGAGGTAATAAAATCAGATGTTGATTTTAATGTATGGAGAGCCCCTCTTGCTAATGAACTGGACGATTGGGCTGCATGGGGAGAAGATCGTACTGGCTGGAAGAAAGAATATGGTATGCGTACCGTCAATGAACAATATTCTTTCGGGATTGATAAATTGAAGGATATCATGGTATCTTTTGATTATAATAAAGGAAATGATGTTGTCAATATTTATAGCCGAAGCTATAAATTGTCTCCTGATGAGTCTTATGGAAAACTAGATAAGTATATATCAGGCGTTCAGATAAATGGATTTGAGAATATATATAGATATTGCGTTAAAAATACTGGAGAGATTGATATAAACCATATGATTGTTCCACAAGGTAGACTTCCGAGGTGGTTAATGAGGATAGGCCTTACAATGGAAATAGATTCTACTTATAATAATATTTTATGGTATGGAAGAGGACCTCAAGAAAATTATCCGGATAGAAAAACAGGATATCCGGTTGGACAATATAGCTCAAATGTTAATGATATGTATGAACCTTATCTGATACCGCAAGATTATGGTTTGAGGTGTGATAACAGATGGTTGATGATTAAGAATAAGAGCGGACGTGGCTTAAAAATCTCTATGAATGAATTGTTTAATTTTAATGTATATCCGTTTTCGACTGATAATCTAACCAAATCATTATATACTTATCAGTTGAAGAAGAGTAAGACTGTCACTTTGAATCTTGATTATGCAACTTCTGGAGTTGGATGTACATGCAGGTCTATAATGTTACCATATAAAGTACCAGTAACAAAATATGAGAGGAGTATAAAATTTTTGCCTTTAAATAAATAATTGGTAACATTTTAAAATAAAATAGCCTATTTTGAAATTAATCTGTTATGAAATAATACCTGCTATGCAAAGTGTAAATAGTAAGACAAATAATAAGTTTAATATAATTCAAGTTTCGCAAGTAATAAAGTATTATCAGTCAACAAGTTGACTTAGAAGGTAAAGCTTAAATGCCAAACAGCATTATACAGTCAATGTACTTACTATTAAACTTTACATACTGAAGACCACTTTA
>JAHLFB010000072.1 GCA_018884025.1 Candidatus Phocaeicola faecipullorum | reverse complement strand
ATGCTCAAAGACCCATATATATTTGATATGCTGACTTTCACAGAGCAATACAATGAGCGTGACGTGGAAATCGGTTTGATAAAGCATGTGGAGAAATTCCTTGTAGAAATGGGTGCTGGTTTTGCTTTTATGGGGCGGCAGTATCATATAGAGGTGTCTGGCGATGATTATTATATTGACATATTGATGTATAATACCTTTCTGCACCGCTACTTAGTAATCGAATTGAAAGATACAGAGTTCATGCCTGAATATATCGGCAAACTGAATTTCTACTGTTCTGCCGTAGATGATATTCTTTGCCGGGAGGGGGACAACCGGACTATCGGACTGTTGCTTTGCAAGAGTAAAGACCGTATTAAGGCAGAATATGCCTTGCGTGATATTCAGAAGCCTATCGGAATTTCCGATTATGAATTAGGGCAAGCCTTGCCGAAAGACTTCCGTGGCAGTTTGCCTACGATTGAAGAAATTGAGAAAGAGTTGGAATCTGACAGGTGATAAACAAAAATAGTAATACTTTCAAGACAAATAACAGATAAAATATGAATCCATTTATAGCAATATATATATGAGAAAAATATATTGGAAAGGTGTTAAAAGAAAGTTTGATAAATTCATAAGTTGAATTCTTGACTTTATCATATTTTTTACAGACTGGTTAGGCTAATATTTTATGTCAATAAAATAACGATTTAACCTTTAAGATATTATTGCTATAACTTTTATAAAACAGTTTTTATGAGACATATATTTATATCCATTTTACTTGTATTAAGCATATCCCTGAAGGCACAAAGTATTCAGGAAATAGATTCCCTATTGTTGGGGGCTTATGAAAGTGACCAGAAAGTCAGAACGGAGTCTATGACTCTGATGAATAAGTTGAACAGTGCCGGATCTAATGGCGTTCCGACTACTGTAATAGATTCTCTTCTGCTTCTTCAGGAGCAGACGCAGAGGATAGACAAGAAAAATCAGATTTTTGTTGCTTCAATATTGAAGAAAGGACTGCCTGAAGGTTTGTCATCGCAATCCTATAAGGCTATATGGTTGATTGTAGATCATGCCGATTTGAAATTCCAGAAAAAGCATCTCCCGATAATGGAAGAAGCAGCACGAAAAGAGCTGATAAGTGCTGGCGATTATGCAGTTTTGACAGATAGAATCAGAATGAGAGAAGGTAAGCCGCAGAAATATGGAACACAATCCTATACTATCACTATGGACGGTCAACAGGTTATTTATATCTGGCCTGTAGAAGATGCCGAAATGCTGAATGAACTTCGAAATGAAATCGGCGCCGGTGATATTGAAACATATATCCAGGTCCTTAAGGCAACGGCAGGCTGTGATGTGATCTACAATCCGGAACTGACAGTTCATCAAATGAAAAAGATGGGACTACAGAAGAATATGAATGCAAGCAAATAGGACAATTCTATGAACCAGCCACTATCCTATGTAGGATTTATTCTATGTCTTGTCCTGATTACAATCTGCTTCATTGCAGCTGCCTATTTATCCTACAGGAAAAGCAGCAGATTACGTGACATGGTGCAGTTTGTTATATCTCCCAAAGATAATTTGGTATTGGATTTCAAAATCTCCAGTATCATAAAAACCGCCTTGTGGTTTATCTTGATTCATGTATCCATTACCGTAGTTTATCATTTTACGGATCTGATATTTTATTCGGAAAGTGCAGATACGAATATTGGTGATTCCATACAGACCTTGCCGCTATGGGTTGTTCTTATAATGCCGCCTATACTGGAAGAAACAGCCTTTCGTTTGCCTCTCAAACGAAAGAGACTGTACATTACTTTATCATGTCAACGATAATGTTCTTTGTGTCTGCTATCATTTTTTCTACAAAGGTTTACGATGTTACATGGGAAAGGCTTCTTTTATGTGCGATTATAGCATTGACCGCATGGTTCTATGGCTATAAATGGGTTTCAAAAGTCAATTTCAAAACCTGGTTATGGATTTTAGTACTTTCCTTTTCCATACTGCATATTATCAATTATGACCTCAGTACAATGGATATAGGCGGATGGATTAAGGTCATCTTAAAAGAGGCTGTCAAAATACCGAGTGCCTTGATGTTCTGCTATGTGAGAATCAAGCATGGATTCGGCACTTCTGTTGCCCTTCACTTTGCTGTGAACCTGTCTGCTTACTGTATGGGGGCATTGGTATGAATGTTTTCACGTAGATTTATTGCTCATAATATTGGAGGCTATTCCATTTATATAGAAACGGTAAACGTATTATGTTTCAATAGAATTTAAGGGAACCCCGACTACAATATGCCGAAAGATTCCATCTTGAAATTAATCTTCAGACTTGCGTCCTGTAGAGTTTTGAGCAAAAGACAAGAAGCAAGGAGTAATATCAAGCAAAAAATAGTACCTTTGCAGTGCTTATGAGAATAAGCCAAAAAGAAGTGGAATATCAGAAGTAAACTATACAAGAAAGAGAAGAAACCGCCCAAATTGACACTCCAAATGGGTTAAAAATCAATAAAAGCGTTAAATCTTCACTCTTTAGAATGTACCATTAAAAATTACGACCATATTTCTGACTTATTGCTTGCAAACAATTGAGTAATAATTGGTTGTATATACCATTCATGAAAAAGCAATATGCCGGATATGTAACAGCCGTCATATTCATTATCCCTTTGTTATTCATCATCATCCCTGAAATAATCGGGCTGTTCCATCCGGATGATATTACCCGCCGGCCTTCTTTGCCGATGCCTCCTCCACCCATGCCCAGCGAAGAAAGACCTGCCTCGCCGTTTCCTCCGTCCGTTACGTTCACCCATATCCTGATTGGCGTATTATTGGTAGGCTTCAACATTGCCATCAGGCTTTTCCTGAAATCGTTGCATGATGATGAACGGCTGAAAGAACTGGAACATGAACGCTTAAGGGCTGAACTGAAGTATCTGAAATACCAACTGAATCCTCATTTCTTCATGAATACACTTAACAACATCCATACCTTGATAGAATTCGACAAGGAAAAAGCCCAGAAAAGCATTATCGAACTTTCTACGCTGATGCAATATGTACTTTATGAAGCTGACAAGAACCTGATTCTGCTGGCAAAAGAAGTACATTTTCTAGAAAACTACCTGAAACTGATGCAACTGCGTTATACCGACAAACTGCATGTAACATTTCATACCCCGTTCATCATCCCTGAGGTGCAAGTCCCTCCCCTGCTTTTCATTTCGCTGCTGGAAAATGCTTTTACCCACGGCATCAGCCATTGCGACAACTCATTTATTGATGCCAGCATCCATGTAGAAGGGGACTCTGTTTATTTTACCTGCAAGAACAGTCTGGCACACCAATCGGCAGCAACCCAACATCAAGGTATCGGATTGCTCAACATACAAAAAAGACTCAACTTGCTTTTCGGCAATAATTATACACTGAATGCCGAAAGAAAAGACAATCAATATCGTGTACTTTTAATTATTCCAGCACAATGATAAACTGTATCATCCTTGACGACGAACCATTGGCCTTGCTTAAACTGGCTGAATATATCAAGCGAATCCCATTTTTGACTTTAGAAAAAGCTTGTCTGGAAACACATGAGGCCCAATCTCTTTTAGAAGGGAAAAACATAGACTTATTATTCACAGACATCGACATGCCAGACAAAAACGGCATAGAATTTATCCGGTCGCTCACACACCCGCCAATGGTTATTTTTACTACAGCATACCCCATGTATGCCATCGAAGGCTTCAAACTGAACGCGGTAGATTACCTGCTGAAACCTTTCGAATTCGAAGATTGCCTGCATGCGGCTGAAAAAGCACAAAAGATGCAAAGCCTTTCACAATCCATTCCTGCGACTGCAGAAACAGAGAACGCCGAAACTCTTTTTGTAAAGAGCGATTACAAGGTTGTACGCATCAACATAGACAGCATCAACTACATTGAAAGCATGAGCGAATACATTCGAATCTATACCGACGAACGCGAGAAGCCCGTTACTACCCTCTATAGCCTGCAACGGCTGGAGGCTCGTTTACCCGCTCATTTCATGCGAGTACATCGCTCATATATCGTCAATATGCAGAAAATCAAAGAAATTTCCAGATTCCG
>JAHLFB010000071.1 GCA_018884025.1 Candidatus Phocaeicola faecipullorum | reverse complement strand
CTGATAATATTTATAAGCATTTTTTACGATGAGAGCCGCAGCATCCTTGAACAACTGCTTACGGTTTTCGTGAGTTGCGACTATTGTTCCGTTACCCGGAAGAGCCAGACCGATAGCCTCGTTCAGACAGTTCATTGAGTTTGCAGTAAACATACCCGAGCAGCATCCGCACCCCGGACACGCATTTCTTTCTATCTGCGCTACATCCTCATCGCTCACTGTCGGGTCGGCCGACTTAATCATCGCATCAATCAAGTCAAGATGCTGACCGCCCCACTCTCCAGCTTCCATCGGACCGCCTGACACGAACACTGTAGGAATATTCAGTCGCATGGAAGCCATAAGCATACCCGGAGTAATCTTGTCGCAGTTTGAAATGCAGACCATAGCATCAGCCTTATGAGCGTTCACCATATACTCCACACTGTCGGCAATAATATCTCTTGATGGCAGCGAATACAACATACCGTCGTGTCCCATTGCTATACCGTCATCTATCGCGATAGTGTTGAACTCAGCGGCAAAACATCCTAACTTCTCTATTTCCTCTTTTACCTGCTGACCTATCTCATGCAAATGTGTGTGTCCAGGAACGAACTGTGTAAATGAATTCACAATAGCTATGATAGGTTTGCCCATCATTTCCTTTTTCATTCCATTTGCCACCCATAATGCTCTTGCACCGGCCATACGTCGGCCTTGTGTACTCATCGAACTGCGTAACTCATTTTTCATTTTTATCTCTCCTTATTTAATCAAAAAGCCTTTCTCATACACATGTGAGAAAGGCTTTCATCAATATCATATATATGCAACTACATACATGAACCTTCCTCACCTCTTGGTTCCAAGACCACGACGCGAATAATATGCAGGACTGCCAGGTTAATGATAATGTTAGTTGCTTTCATACTTTTTCTGTTATTCTTGTTATTACGATTGCAAAGGTAAAGGCTTTTTTGATATAAACAAATAAAATGATAGTTTTTTTTGAAGAAAAATATCATTTATCAGAGAAAAGGGCTTTTTTGCTACATATTATTACATAACATTTGACTTCGGGAAACATGACAAGCGCCTGAAAAAGGTAATAAAAGCATAATAATTTGTCAAAACAGGCTGTCTCAGAAAGCGTTGCACGTACGTATAACGCGTGGAACACGAACGTGTAACAAGCGTAACACGAACGTGACGCGCGCGGAACACGAACGTGTTACGGTTTCTTTGATAAAGAAAATATAAAAAATCTTCTTTTTATTATTACACCAGCACATAAAAATGAAGTTTTTTATATACCTTTGTCACACTGATACCTAATTCTTAAATTATTATCTGGTACATTTTTGATTATTACTTACAACAGGCAAGTAAATGTTAATATAGTAGAATTTCAATATGCGTAATTTCGTTGATAAAAAAGCTGGTGCAACCTTTTTGAAAGGGTATTCTTATACTTATGCAGTTCGTCAGAATCATATAGAATTGATTCTAAAGGTAAACAAGGGATTATATGGTGTTGTATGCCTGGTTCCAATCGGAATCAACCAACTTAGTCTTACATGTTGCTGGGGAACTTTCTTTAATCGTCTGAATAATCATGAAAATCCAGGACGCCTGCTTCAGATGTTAGAAAAACATTGCCCGACCGTATGTAATCTTTTTACCGGAGAAACTCCTTATACCTTTATTTCGTTTCCGGATGAAGACAATATTGGTGCTATATCATTCACGATAGATACAGAACCGGACTTTAATCTTTTAGATTTTATTGGTGATAAAAAAGTCTTGGATGAAGCTGATAAGTTATTCTCTTTTAATTGCAAGTTGTATAACGAAATAAAAGATAAGTGTCCTTTTGAGGGTTGGAAGAAGGGACTTTATGACTTTAACGGTTAATTTAATATGTACATTTTTCAATGTATCCTTCCTGTTCATACACCCTACCATAATGATGAATCATTTCAACCAACCCGTTCAAACGTGAATCTATAATCTTCAGATTTTTATATCTAAGATATTGAGCGTCATACAGTCCCTTATTCCCGGATTTCAACCTTTCTTCTACATCTTCGGGAATAAGGAAACTCGCTCTGTCGCCCAAAAATTTATAAAACTCTGACTGATATATACATATACCTGCCAGATCAAAATCTCCAAAATGTATATATCTATTAGGAATTTTGATAAGCCATTCCCTTAAATCTGCCGACTGGGGGTATCTGGAAACAAACAAAATTTTATTATCTCCAAACAGATTTTTCTGACTCCGTATATGACGGAAGTTCTCACCATTTTCCATTCCCACCACTGTCACGTCTGACGGTATATAAAATTCATCCGGGTTTTGTATGAAAACAGCACTTCCTTCCGGAGGCGAGATAATAAACTCGCTATTCCCTATTCTTGCATGAACAGGTTCGTAACAGTTCACAAGAAAACCTCTGAAAGTTCGAAGCTTTACTGTCTTGGAATCGCCGGTTTCATGTACAAGCATACTGCGCTGCAAGTCTTCGTTCTCGCCGGAAAAGATTTCAATCCATCTTTCAAGAGAAGTGCCGGATGTATAATTATCTGAAATATATCTGCCGAATGCCACAGGATCTGTAAGGCGATAAGAAACTCTGCTGCCATTAGTTATTCCGGTAATAAGCCCCTCTATCCTTAACTCATCAACTATCCATCGCGGAAGCGAGCTTGAAGGAAGAGTTTTTCCTTCAAGCATATAAAGCAATTTTCTCGCGACAGATATTGTAAATCGTTTTTTATTTATTTCCATATTATAACAAGGTATTCTTATTTTCGTGTAAGCAATGGCACTACCCTTGTATTGCTTTTCGCATCTTTGCTTAACAGATAAGTATATTTATAATCCTCAACATTATAGGTGGTAGGCGAACTGTTGATAAGCAATATGTTGCGGCAATTTGCAAATTCAAGTATGCCTTTCACATTATTGGGATGCAGCTTACCTATTTCATCCATCATACAATGCACCTTGAAATCTCCGAATTTCCTTGAGACTTTTTCCTTGAAAACATTGATAAGCATGATGTTCACCATTGCTTTAACCAGTATGTCTGTGCCGTCGGAACCTACATTCGCTATTTTCTCTACCCAGCCTGTGTCATTATCATTTTCGATAATACGGAACTCCAGATTAAAGGTATCAGAAACGACAAGACTCTTCCTGGAAGGCTCATCCTTGAGCAGTTTACTGAATGAATTAAGATATTTTACAGCCTTGAGATTAACGTTCTCGCGCGAATCCTGTGAGAACAGGTCCATTTCACCCATGTTGAAGGTGTTCCCATCATTGAAATTCTTTATTTCTATAAGAAGCTGCATAAGTTTGTCGTTACTCTGCAAAGCTCTGAGTTCGATACTGCGGATAACTCCTGCAAAATTACGCTTGATGAAATCGTCATTAATATCTTTAATAGTCTTATTAATAAGACTTTCGCTTTGGGTAAGTTCTCCTGTTTCCTTTGATATGCGTCTTATTATGTTTACGTACCTTTCACTTATGCGGTTCTGATATTCTGTGATTTTATTGTTTTCCACAAACTCGCATAAATTGGATGCGAAATCCATGTAATCTGGATCACACGACAATGACTGAGGAAAACTGAAAGTATTTCTTGCAGTAAAATTACTGTTAAACAGATTTACCGATTTTTTGAAATTCTCTGTATCCTTGCCAAAAGAAACAATCTGACTTTTCAGCTCTTCCACTATCTTACCACAAGGTTTATTGGTAGGAAGTTCTTCGGGAGTGTACGACTCCGGAGGACAGAAACCTTCATCTTTGCGGAAATTCTCAAGAACGCAAAGATCGTTCTTAATGGCATCACGTTCGGCCGACTTTTCGTTTATACTGTTTTTTACAGTTTCATACTGAGCGGTGAGCTTGTTTTTCCGCAACGCGTATTTTTCTTCAAGCTCGTCCAGATGCATTTCATTGTTCTTCTTGTTGTCGCGCAATTCCGGCTCACGGTCAAACAGTTCTCTCTTGTCTTTCTCATAATTCCACACCAACGACTGTTTTTGCGATATATAATCCAACTCAGACTTTATAGCATCAATTTTTGCTTTATAGGAATTTATAGCCGATGTATCAGCTCCCTTACCGTTCAACTCCTCGTTCTGCAACTTGTGAAGTTCTTTTTTTCTGTTATCTGCATCTGTACGCCGGTCGGACAGTTCATTTTGTACTGTCTGTATCTCTGCTTCAACAGCACTGCGTTCTTTCTTTTCCGCCTTTCTCAGCTCTTCATTAATCTGAAGAATCCGCTTTTCTCTCTCCTGTTTCAAAAGATCTTCATTATTGCAACATTTTTGCCTTTCCTTTTCCTTGCCTCCAAGAAGTGTTTCTATCTCATCCAGCCTGTTTCTTTTCCACTCCAATTCTTTGCGTACCCACGAAGCCTGCTCCGCCTTTATATTCTTAATCTGAAGCGGATATTGCTGTAACTGAATTTCAAGAACCTGCCTTTCGCCCGATATGGCTGAAATCTGCTTTCTATACTTATTCTTTATCTCTTCAGTACGCTTCGTTTTTTCTTCATTCAGAAGGCTTATTTTTCTAGTATATTCATCTCTTTCGGAAGATTTGGCCTTAAACTCAGCTTTAAGCTGTTCCGGTGAACGTAATTCACGCTGCACTTCAGCCAAATTAATTTTTACACCATATAAAGAGCCTCCCTCATCGGTTGAGAGTTCAGGAGAAAGATTCTGATTGTAGAGTATAAGTTGTTCATCTGCAATCTTACCTATATTTTCCTGCCATCCTGGCCTGTTCTTGTCGAGCCATTCGCAAAAAGAGCCTTTGCTGCTGTTTATCAGGACATTCAATGATTCTATTTCTGCGTCCAACTGTTTCCTGCAGCGTAGAGCCTCATCTATTTTCGTATCATACTCTTTTTCAACTATCATAGTTTCCGCTTCTGACTTCTGTCTTAGGCGGTCGCACTCCAGTTTCAGACGGTCAGCTTTCACGGCGGTATCCTTTTCTTCGGAAGATATGTTTCTCAACCGTTCCTCACAGTCACTTATCTCATCCTTGAAATGAACAGTACACTCAACCCTTGTTTTCTGTTGTTTCAGGTTGGATATTTCTTCCAGCAGCTGTTCCTTGCTGTCGGCAAGTGTTTTAAGTTTCTCTTCATAAACAGAGCGTATTTCTTCAGCCTGAGTATTGCTTTTCTTTGTCAATTCCGCAATCCTTTTACCAAGTTCGTTTTCAAGGCTTAATACCCTTTTGTTGATTTCATTCTCAAATCTTTCAAAATTGGCATCAATGCTCTTTTCCATCAAAGAGTATTTGCTTATTACATCCCGATACGTACTCGTGAGTTCATTATAGACTTTATTCAGAGACTCCAGTTCATATTTCAGTGCCGGTTCCCTATTTACTCTTGATATAACCTCGTCAATATGTTCCTGTTCATAATATTTTCGTTTTTCCCTTATCTTCTTAAGGTCAGACTCTATAATACCGCTTAACTTTACAAGCTTGTCGCGCTCTCTGTCAAACTTATCTTTTTCTTCCCCAAGCAAACGTGTAAACCGTTCGGCTTCCTCTTTAAGTTGCAGAAGCTGTTCCTTCAGCTCTGGGAGCTTCAGGCGTGACACCCTTTCAGAATAATTGAGGTGCTGTCTATCGTCTTTAATCCGCTTTTCAGCATACAGAAGCATTCTGTAATTCTTTATTACCGTATCAGCCTGTTTCCTGACAGGTACCACTCCATTTCTATCCTGTTTTATCCACAGCATTACGTCGGAATATTCCTGCTCGAAAGTCTCTATCTGGTTCCGATAATAACTCAGGTCTACAACAAACTCATTATCATCCATTGACTGTATGATGGTATCCTTTATAAAATCGGCATCAAGCTTCGAGTTAAGGAATACATTCTGAATTGTACGCGGTATATTCTGGTATCGCGAGCTCTCTACAATGGCATACTTACGGAACTGAAGCAAATCCGGTTTTCTGTTGTTGCCGAATATTATATCACGAAACATATCATAGCCTGTAACCAGCGACGACACGCTTGCACCGGATTCCGACACTCTTGTACGAATCACACTCCAGTCGGCAGAAACCTCATTTTTGCCGTCAACAAACCACTCCTTACTGTATGGTGCATCAATAAAGCGGAAGGCAGCCCTACCCATCGACTTCGTTACAACTACGGTATAGGCACCGTTTTCGCGCATTACTTCATAAACTATATACGAGTTGGCAAAAGGGAGATAGAAAGAATCAAAATTCTTCTTTTCTTTCGGTATGCCCAATCTGAGTTTGTCTGCATTATAGAAAAACAGGACAGCACGCAAAAGAGTACTTTTACCTACTCCCTGGGTACCAATAAAATGCACATTGCCATCCAAATTGACTTCGCCATACGGTACATGTGCGCTGTTCAGAAATATTACCTTATTGAGATATCTCATCGTTCATTTCCTCCGATATTGTTATGCAGTCCACCAAATCCTCCATATAGTGAAATGCCGTTAATACTTTATAAGTGTTATCATGTTCGTTCTCGAGCTCTATCATTCCTGCCTTTTCAAGTTCCGAAACAAGTTTCTCCACAACCTCATTATATTTCTTCTTATCCTGAAACAGTTTGGAAGCCTTATCCTTCAGCTCAATCTGGCAACTTATCTGAACTTCTATGTCTGCCGGTCGGAACTTAAATCCGGGACCGAATGTAGCATCATACGTTTTAAGGAAACTTAGGTAGTCAATCCACTTCATAACTGCTTCAAGTTTTCGCTCAAGATCGACTTTAGCCTCCTGGCGGGTGAACATATAATATCCGTCACCACCTTCGAGATAAAAACCAATGCCTTTATAATATTCGTAATAATCGGTCAAATCCTCTTCTATGGCATCATAATACCGCTTTATAGCAGGAGAAACGCTGTTTGCAGAAATAAATCCGCCCTTACTCAATATATTGAATATTTCTTCGGTATATTTCATGATTATTCTGATTATGATTATGATTATGAAATTATTGGGAACTATCGGTAATTGTTTGGAGTCATTTGGAATATATCAGAGGATATTCCACGTCATGACTTGTTTCATACTTGTCGGTGAAATTCAGTCCTTCAGCATACTGCGATGCTATCTGACAGAAAAACAAGATTCTCTCTTCAGCGCTAAGCTCTTTATGATAATTGTAATTCATTACAAACTTAAACAGGTGACTGCTTGATGCCGAGAAAGCATTATAAATTTCCTGTAAGTTTATCTGGTCAAGAACTTCACCTTCTGTTTTCATATATTCCTGAGGTATAGCATCGGCTATATTCTTCGGACCTTTAGTCAGGTTCTTCCTTTTTGATATGATTTTTCTTATTATCTCCAATGCCACTACAGAAGTACGCAGATTATCTACCGAAAGTTTTATCCTGTAATTGGTCTGAGGCTCCATCCACAGAGGATTTCTCATACTGACAACCTGACGTATATCAGTTTTTTCGTCTAAAAGGAACTGGTCACGAAGGTATTTCAAACGGCGGACTTTCTCGAATATCCTGTTCTGATAAGCTATAAGATTCAGGTAATGAATAATCTGCTTCTCTATCTCAATGAGATTATGATAAGAATCATTAAGCTGAAGTTTCACGTCATTCACCACTATACGCATTTGAGTATCCATGGCAACTCTGAAAAAAACAGGCTGAGCGTTGTCTATTATATCTTCACTCCTATTGATGAGGAGTTCTATGTTCTTACGTTTTTCATCAAGATTATTCAATTTTGAGAGCTCTACACGATAGTTTGGTTCATTCTTGTAAGTATTGTCAATGTTGCGTTTCAAGTCTATTACATTACGCACTGTTATCATTGCAATATTTTTCAGACACCGTCTTACCTCTTTGTGATAATTATATTTCCGCTGCTCATTATCTTCTTTAAGGTAATAATCGATATTCTCATTCAGACGTCCCAAATAATCATTTACAAACGAAACATTTATATTCTCATTGACTTGTAAAACATCCTCGAAGAATTTAAGATATACATCCTCCATTTCAAGAAAATTCCCGCTATCTCTTATTATTCCGTAGTCAATAAGATATTTAATTCTTTCTTCTTTATATTCAGTGAGTTCGAGTGCATAGTCATATTTCAAAGAAGTTGAAGCTCTTTTCTGAAACATCTGTTTCAGCAGAAGTTTCTCTCTTTCAAGTACACGCAAAAGCTCATCAATAGATTTAAAGGTGTTCATAGTTCAAGATAAGAATTATTACTGAAATGATAGTTACTAATTTAATGAATAAAATACTTTTCAACCATATCCTTGAGCTTATCCGATGACAGGTTTGCTATGCCTATTGATTCAATAAGTAGTTACATCGTATGAAGGAGACAGACGCCAAGTACCGTACACCCCCATAACGAATGAAAAAATTCTTATTTGGATAACCTACGTCTGGCATCCCATGCCAATCTACCAATTTCCTCACCCCAAAGGATTACTTTTAACGACAGTACCATAATTTATGCTATTTAGAATGTCTGACACGCTGTACCTTTTTATCATCCCTACGCATCAGGTAAGGAGATTCTGGCATCTCCGGAAGAAGATTGTCTATAGTGTTAATCTGACCGACCACTTTCAACAACACAATAAATGTTGACAACGAAATATTGCCCGATGTACCATTCTCGAATTTATGGATGGTTGTAAGTCCAATACCGGATTGCTCAGAAACATCTTTCTGAGTAAGTTTGCAACGAATCCTATATTCTTTAAATCTGTTACCTAATAACTTTACAAGCTCAGGCGTGGAGTATTCATAGAAATCTACCATATAAACTGCATTTATATATCATTATAATGATAGTTACATATATTTTCAAGCGTTAATCTTCACAATTATGAAGATTATAAATACAAAGCTATGTAATTTCTGAGAATAAAACTAATTATTCTTATAAAACTTATCGTCAGATTATACAATAGTTAGTTATAAAATTATTATTTGTAAATATTTTTACGCTGCCCTATAAGCAACTATATCAATGAGTTCTTTGACAAGTTTAGCATTTATCCTCTTGTTTGGTCTTGCACCAGACAGTTAAAAAACTCGCAACGTTTCCCGTAGCGTGCAGGCTGTGTGAAGTTTATTTTTCTTGGTATGACCACTACATATTTCGTACTTTTGTTTAATTTTGCGGTATATCCATTAAAGTCATCCCTGCAGATATTCATATATT
>JAHLFB010000070.1 GCA_018884025.1 Candidatus Phocaeicola faecipullorum | reverse complement strand
CAATGTTCCGGTGCTGATAGACGGAGCACAGGGTATTCCGCATATGAAGGTGGATGTACAGGATATTGATGCCGATTTCTATGTGTTCAGTGCACATAAGATTTATGGTCCTACCGGTATTGGAGTACTTTATGGCAAGGAAGATCTTCTTGATAAGATGCCTCCTTATCAGGGTGGCGGAGAGATGATAAAGAATGTAAGTTTCGAAGGAACAACATTCAACGAACTGCCTTTCAAGTTCGAAGCCGGAACGCCAGATTATGTAGGTTCTACTGCAATGGCAAAAGCATTGGATTATGTCTCTGCCATAGGAATTGATAATATTGCAGCTCATGAACATGAACTTACTGTGTATGCCATGCAGCGTATGAAAGAAATCCCTGGTATGCGTATCTTTGGTGAGGCGGAACATAAGGGAGGAGTTATTTCATTCCTTGTTGGAGATATCCATCATTTCGATATGGGAACATTGCTTGACCGTCTCGGAATAGCAGTCCGCACCGGACATCATTGTGCCGAACCTCTTATGCGTCGTTTGGGAATAGAGGGAACAGTGCGAGCTTCATTCGGATTATACAACACTAAAGAAGAAGTCGATGCTCTTGTTGCCGGAATAGAAAGAGTAAGCAAGATGTTCGGATAATGTATTAGTCATAATATGTCAAATGGCGTTTAAACAGCTTTTAAATACTGTTTAAACGCCATTTAAATTATATGGATATTGATTAAAATCCAAGCCTCTTGAACTCACTCTCGAAATTAGGAGTAAAAACCTCTTTTCCCATGTTTGCCTTAATTTCCTCTATACTCCAGAAACGGCCTCCATCCAGTTCCTCGGATGGATGTATCTCTCCGTCATATACAGTCTTGTGGGCAAAAACAAGTTCCTTCTCGCGTGATGATTCAAACACGTAGTGTGTAAGAAGTTCAGGAGTGAAATCTTCTATTCCAAGTTCTTCCCTTACTTCGCGTTTCAAAGCCATTTCCACACTTTCTCCCAAGTCGATATGACCTCCTACTGCAGTATCCCATTTTCCCGGCTGTATGTCCTTCCATTCCGGCCGTTTCTGTAGATACAGTTCTCCACGGCTATTGAAAACATGCAGATGTACCACCGGATGCAGCAGCTTGCTGCCGCTGTGACACTCGCCTCTTGTTGCTGCAGAAATTATGTTTCCATCCTCATCTACTACAGGGAACATTTCTTCGCTATTATCCATTTGAGTTTTTAGTTTTTAAGTTTATTAGTTAGTTGACAAGTTAACGAGTTGACAAGGTTTTGGCTTCGCCGATCGTTGGTTCCTTCTGTATGGAGTCTTGTCCCCTTGTGACTGAAGCCTTGTTACCTTTTTTACGGAATAAGCAGCGATGAATCGCCGTAACTCAGGAAACGGAAATCGTGCGACAGCGCATAGTTGTAAATCTTTCTCCAGTCGCCTTTCACGAATGCCGAAACCAGAAGCAACAGAGTGCTTTGAGGCTGATGGAAGTTGGTTACTATGCGTTTCACTATCTTGTATTCATATCCCGGAGCGATGATAATCTGAGTGCTTGTATGCAGCGCATCCAGATGATTTCTCTCCATATAGTCGAGGATATTCTGCAGAGCATGAATAGGAGTGAGGTTGGTCTCGTTTTCATATGGCATCCATTGTTTTACGTGTAATTCCTCCTGCGATGCTTCAGGTCTTGACTTTAATATTACCCCGATATAATACAGACTTTCAATAGTTCTTACTGATGTAGTTCCCACGGCAGTGGTCTCACCGCCATGTTTCAGAAGTTTCTCAATGGTCTGTCTGTTTACGGAGATATATTCCGTGTGCATATCGTGTCCGGCTATTTCCTCACTCTTGACTGGACGGAAGGTACCGGCTCCTACGTGCAGAGTAACTTCTTCCAGGTCAACACCCTTATTCCTCAGTGTGTCGAGCACTCTCTCTGTGAAATGCAATCCGGCTGTAGGTGCGGCCACAGAGCCTTTTATCTTTGAATACACAGTCTGATAAGTTTCCTTGTCGCTTTCCTGTGTCTCGCGGTTGAGATATGGAGGGATAGGAAGTTCTCCGAACACTTCAAGGATATCAGCAAAAGTTACCTCGCTATTGTCCCAGCTGAAGTCTATCCAGTGGCTTGTTCCGTGACATTCACCGCGTGTGGCAGTCAGTGTAAGCGGTTTGCCTTTTACTGTCATCTCCCTGTGCAGCGGACCTTCTTTCCATTTCTTCAGATTGCCCACCATGCAGAACCATGCCGAATGTTCTGTCTGCTGGAAGTTCAGCACGTAATCGTTCGGTTTTATTGGTTCAAGACAGAATATTTCTATCAGTGCGCCAGTCTCTTTTCTGAAGTGCAGTCTGGCCTGAATAACCTTTGTATTGTTGAAAATCATCAGTGAGCCCGGTTCGATATATTCCGGCAGTGAAGTGAAGACTCTTTCCTCAATTTCGCCGTGATTGTAAACCAGTAGTTTGGAACTGTCGCGCTCTTTAAGCGGGAATTTTGCTATTCTTTCGTCCGGAAGTGGATAGTTGTAATCGCTTATCTTTATGTGTTTCGTTTCTTCCATCTGTGTAGTTTCTTCAATATTTTCTGCAAAAGTATAAAAAACTTTCGTATCTGCTTAAAAGTAACTACTTTTGCTTGAACTATAATACTGAAAGAATATGAAAATAGGAGATAAAGTGCGTTTCCTCAGCGAAGTTGGAGGCGGAATAGTAAAAGGTTTTCAAGGTAAGGATATAGCTCTTGTAGAGGGAGAAGACGGTTTTGAAATACCTATGCTGATAAAGGAGTGTGTGGTTATTCAGACCGATGATTATAATATTCCGATGAAGTCAGTTTCAAAACCTCAGCAGGCACCTGTGGAGGACGAAGAAGAGGAAGAAGATGACAGACCGATAACATATCGTGCGCCTGAAATCAGAGGAAACGATGTGCTTAATGTATATCTGGCTTTTGTTCCTCATGATATAAAGGCTATTACAACTACAGGTTTCGATGCATATCTGGTGAACGACAGTAACTATTTCATAGACTACATCTATCTTTCTGCCGAAGGTAAGAGTTGGACATTGAGAAGTCGCGGAACTGTCAAACCTAACATGAAACAGGCTCTTGAGGAATTTGAGAAAAAAGACCTCAACGATATGGAACACGTGGCTGTGCAGATTATTGCATATAAGGACGACCGTACCTTCCTGCTCAAGAATGCTGTGTCAACAGAAATAAGAATTGACACAGTGAAGTTCTACAAGCTCCACACATTCCAGGAAAATGACTTCTTCAACGAACCTGCATTGATTTATGATGTTGTGAAAGATGATGAAGAAGCAAAGCAGGTTTATGTAAATGCCGATGACATTAAGAATGCCATTCTTTCAAAAGGTGAAGGAAACAATGTTCCGAAGAAAGTATTGCGTAAGGAGGAGAAGAAAATCAAGAACGGGATTATCGAGATAGACCTTCATATAGATGCCCTTCTTGACGATACTACCGGAATGGGTAATGCGGAAATGCTGAATTACCAGCTTGATGTGTTCCGCAAGACGATGGAGGAATACAAGAGAAATACCGGACAGAAGATAGTGTTTATCCACGGAAAGGGTGACGGCGTTCTGCGCAAGGCGTTGCTTGAAGAACTTAAACGTAAGTACAGGACATGCCTAAGTCAGGATGCTTCGTTCCGCGAATATGGCTATGGTGCTACGATGGTGATAATTAAATAATAGTTGTTAGTTCTTAGTTTTTAGTTGGCTGATGCTAATAAACTCACAAACTTAAAAACTCGAATTTATGAAAACTCTTAAAGATATGCTTTCGCACGACCGCTTCGCTGCTGAGGCGGGAGTGGAACTGCTTGAAGTGCGCGAAGGTTATGCCAAGGCACGCATGCTAGTGACGGACAAGCACCTAAATGGTGGAGGAGTGTGTCAGGGAGGAGCCTTGTTCACACTTGCCGACCTTGCTTTTGCGGCAGTGGCAAACAGCCGCAATCTGCTTACTCTTTCGCTTAATGCCAATATTACTTTCCTGCGTGCTGTAAGCAGCGGATATGTATATGCCGAGGCTGTGGAGACATTCAATCATGCCAAGATACCTTTCATCGAAGTTCGTATTACCGACGAGGAAGGTTGTCTGGTTGCTGTATTCACAAGTTCCGGCTACAGGAAAAAGACTGAACTAAATCTGGAAAGTTTGATGTAATGAACAATCGTTATGAAGAAAGACTGGGTACGGACAGAATGTTGCCTTTGGTGTTCCGTATGGCACTGCCTGCCGTAGCTGCCCAGTTTGTCAATCTGCTTTATAATATAGTTGATAGAATTTATATAGGACACATCCCCGGTATAGGAACAGAGGCTCTTGCCGGGGTAGGCGTCACTACCTCTATAGTAATACTCATATCATCGTTTTCGTCTATAGTGGGAGCCGGTGGAGCTCCGCTTGCAGCCATGGCTTTAGGTCAGGGCGACCGCGAGAGAGCCGGACGCATATTGGGAAACGGTTTTGTGATGCTTATTCTTTTCACTATCGTCACCTCGCTGATAGCATACATCTTTATGGAGCCTATTCTTCTGCTCACCGGAGCATCTGAAAGGACACTGCCGTTTGCCGAAGATTATCTTTCTGTATATCTGCTTGGTACGCTATTCGTAGAGATATCCACAGGGCTTAACACATTCATAAACTCACAGGGAAGGCCTGCCATAGCCATGTGGTCGGTGGTGATAGGTGCATTGCTGAATATCATTCTCGACCCTATATTCATTTTCACTTTTGATATGGGGGTAAAGGGAGCCGCAATAGCGACAGTCCTTTCGCAAGCCGTGAGTGCCATCTGTGTATTGCGTTTCCTTACTTCCCGTTCGGCATCCCTTCCGCTTGAACGAAGGTACATGAGACTTCAGAAGAATATAGTTCTTTCTGTTGTAGCTCTTGGTGTATCACCGTTTATTATGGCTAGTACTGAAAGCCTTGTAGGTTTTGTACTTAATGGAAGTCTGAAACATTTTGGCGACATATATGTCAGTGCCCTTGCTATAATGCAGAGTGCCATGCAGTTTGCCAGTGTGCCGCTCGTCGGTTTTGCCCAGGGATTTATCCCGGTGGTGAGCTATAACTACGGTCATGCCAACAAGGACCGTGTGAAGCAATGTTTCAGGATAGTTGTAACATTCATGTTCGGTTTCAACTTTCTGCTGATACTCTTTATGATACTATGTCCTCACCTGGTGGCATCGGTATTTACAGAAGATGAGGTTCTGATAGAAACAGTGTCGCATGTCATGCCTCTGTTCCTTGCCGGAATGTCCATTTTCGGACTTCAGCGTGCATGTCAGAACATGTTTGTGGCTTTGGGACAGGCTAAGATTTCCATTTTCATAGCTTTGTTGAGAAAGGTTATTCTTCTTGTACCCTTGGCATTGATACTGCCTCACTTTTGGGAAGTTGAAGGTATATTTGCTGCCGAAGCCATTTCAGATGCCACAGCTGCTGTGTGCTGTACTGCTTTGTTTGCATGGCAGTTTCCAAAGATATTATCTAGGATAAAAGGATAATTGTAGAAATTTCTATTCATAGATAGCGTTACACGTTCGTGTTACGCGCGTTGCACGTACGTGTTACGCTCGTTACACGTTCGTGTTCCACCCGTTACACGTACGTGTAACGGTTTCTGGGATGAGGCGTTTCAGAATATATGGGCATTCATTTAATCAAAAAAGAATTGTAATGTTGAGAACTATTACAAAAAGTGTCATTACATTTTTAGTAATAAATAAAGGTTGATAAAATACTTGGCATATGAAATGATGTGGCATATCATAGTCCTACTTTTGTAAAGAATAAAGTGGTCTGTGATATGCTTTTTTATATTTATCGTTTTGTCCTTTAATTTTTTTCACTAACTTTGGGAGTGTAACTTTAATAATAATATTTACAGAACAGACAGAAGTTTATAGAAGACATATTGCATAACTTGCGGACAATTATTTGATTCGGTTAAATCTGGTAAATTCAACGTGGAATCTAAAAATAATAGGTCTTGCATGTTTGTACCCCACAAGGGCACAGACTGCTTTTTCATTATTTGATTCCAGGCTTTACCAGAGCCCAACCGAAGAATAAGAAAAGACAAGTTTGTGTCCTTTTTTATTTATTGTATTTAACAATAAAGTGTCATGTACAAACATGTGATTTCTGCGCTTTATGTATATAAGTTAAACGCCTTCCGGAAATCAGAGGCAATTAAAATCTTTTATATTATGTACACATTGAATTTTCCGAACGGTAATGTTCAGACTTATGCAAGTTTTGGTGAATTATTAACTGCCGCACGCTTGTTGGGTGGAGAAGCAAAACAAATTAGTGGAAAAACTTATGCATTTGTGCCTAAAAAGTAATTATTGACAGTTATCCATTGGCATTTCAATGTATGTCAATGGATTTTTTGCTTTAACTTATTGCATTACATCTAAAAAATGTATTTAGTATATTTGTTGAGTTGATAAAGAAAATGGTAAAATCTAATAATAAAATTTATGGAACAATTTATTTCTAAACAGTTAAATGAATCTTTGAATGGAGAACTGAATAATTTATTTGAGAGATGGAAAGATTCATATCAGGATGAAAATATAAATGATAAATTCTGTCTTGATGGGTTGGTCGTCAAATATAAGAATGAAGAAAGTGGTTATGATATAAACCAAAAATGGTTAGAATCGAAAAGAAAAATAATGTTTATCCTTAAGGATTGTCCTAATGGTTGGAGTTATGATGCAAGAAGACTTCTTGTAGGTTCACAGAATGATGATAAATCATTGAAAAATGCTATAAAGACAAGAAATTTAAAGGGAAGTACAGGATTCTTTAAGAATATAGCTCTTTTATTATATGGACTGTATAATTTGACAGAAGAGAACAAAGGAAAAGAGGAAATAAAAGATATCAAATCTGTTGGTTACAGAAATAAAATAATTGAAGCTTTTAACGAGATTCCATTTGCTTATGTGGAAAGTAAAAAAATAGCAGGAGCATGTCAGTGCCCCCCAAGTTTATTGAATAAAACTTTGGAAAATGATGGTAAGTTTTTAGCTGAAGAAATAGGTATACTAAAGCCAAATATTATAGTCTGTTTTGACGGTAATGGAGATATCTTTAACAATGTGGTAAAAAATTATTTGAATGGTTTAATACCTGATGATGAATGTAGATGGGATTATGAATATGTAACAGACGAAGGGGTTAATTGTAAATTCAGATGTAGATTATACTATTATCCTCAAAAGAATGTCCTCCTTTTTGATTCATATCATCCTACACGTCTTGGAAAAGAAGAATGGAAGATATATGAGAAAGTTATCAGTCCTTTCCGTCAGTTCTTCCATAAATACAAGACATTTGATGTGATATCAAAATGAGTTATACTTAGTGTTAGACTTCCTATTGGATAAAGAATAGTTTTTCATCCTGCTTGTGCTATGATTTGGCATATCATTGATGTTTCTTTGCAAATGATATACAGAAAAGCTAATTTATAGTCATGAAATATAAAACATATCGTTTATGAAGACAATAGACAATCATAATGTAAAAATCTTTACAGACAATATTGAAGATGCAGCGATGGAACAAATAAAAAGACTTATCTCTGTTGATGCCTTTAAAGACTGTAAGATAAGGATAATGCCTGATGTGCATGCCGGTGCGGGATGCGTGATAGGATTTACCTGAAATCTGGGAAATAAAGTTATCCCCAATATTGTGGGTGTGGATATAGGATGCGGTATCACTGTACAGCCATTTATATGTTTGAAGGATATCGATTACCATAGTTTTAATGAATATATCATTAAGAATATACCGTACGGCAGGGATTACAGGAATGGTTATTATAATCCATTGCCACAGGCATATATGGAGAAATATGTTGAGGCAAAACAGCTTGTCACGGAATTGCGTTGTTATCG
This sequence comes from Candidatus Phocaeicola faecipullorum, assembly GCA_018884025.1. Lineage (GTDB taxonomy): Bacteria > Bacteroidota > Bacteroidia > Bacteroidales > Bacteroidaceae > Phocaeicola > Phocaeicola faecipullorum. Next base: position 25,998 of record JAHLFB010000070.1, on the reverse strand, counting down.
TGAGTTGAAAGAAGTTCCGAGATTATATAAGTCTATAGGTTCTTTAGGTGGAGGTAACCATTTTATCGAAATAGACAAGGATGAAAATGGAATATACTATCTTGTAGTACACACAGGGAGCAGAAACTTGGGTAAGCAGGTTGCTATGATTTATCAGAAACTTGCCGTAAAGTGTCGCTCCGGATGGGATGAGTTGGTAAGGGAAAAGAACAGGATTATAGAAGAATATAAATCGGCAGGGAGGAAGTCTGAATTAAGGGACGTTGTAACAAAACTTCATAGCTCGTTCAGAATGAAAAAGTCTTCAATACCTGATGACTTGTGTTATCTTGAAGATGAATTCAGGGATGAATATTTGCACGATATGCGCATTTGTCAAAGATGGGCACAGCTTAACAGGGAGGTGATAACAGGAATACTGTATGATTACCTTGTCTGTAATGGATATACCGCAGCGATAGAAAAACAAGGATACTTTGAAAGCATACATAATTATATTGGAGATGATAATATAATACGTAAAGGGGCTATATCCGCACGTAGTAGTGAAAAATGTATTATACCTTTGAATATGAGGGATGGTTCGTTGATTTGTATCGGCAAAGGAAATGAGGACTGGAATTTCTCCGCGTCTCACGGATCCGGTAGAATCATGAGTCGCAAACAGGCTTTTAATGATATATCGCTGGATGATTTTGTCAGTTCTATGACAGGTATTTACAGCGAAACTGTATCTGAGGAAACGAAAGACGAATCTCCTATGGTATATAAGCCTAAAAATGAAATTATTACCAATATTGAGGATACTGTAGAAATTATAAATATCATAAAACCTGTTTTTAATTTTAAGGCAGCAGAATAGAATTTAATTGCATATATTTGTTCCAATCTTTCAAATCTCACAAATATGACCAAAGACCTATTCGACAAGTATATCTGGCTTGTGGACATAATCTACCGTTCGGGGAAAATCACTTTTGAGGAAATCAACGAACGGTGGTTGCGTTCTAAACTTAGTGACGGTATGGATATTCCTTTGAGGACTTTCCATAACTGGCGTGCGGCAATAGAACAGATTTTCGACATAAACATCAACTGTAATCGTAAGGGGGGATATTACTATTACATTGAGAATGTAGAAGATATAGAAAAAAGGAGGAATAAGGAGCTGGCTTCTGAATACGTTTGCGGTTAATAATCTGATAAACGAAAGTCATCACCTTAAACGGAGAATCCTTTTTGAGGATATTCCATCAGGTCGTCAGTTTCTTACACCTATAATTGAGGCCATGAGGGACAATCTGGAAATAGAACTGCTCCATAAAAGCTATTGGTATGATGAGGCTAAAATTTATACCTTGCAACCGTATTGCGTGAAAGTGTTCAAACAAAGATGGTATGTTATAGGGTATTGCAGAGAAAGGGATGCTATGAGAACATTTTCTTTGGACAGGATAAGGGAATTGCATACTACGGGTACAAAATTTTCTATTCCGGCAGATTTTGACGGAGCTGAATATTTCAATGATTCATTTGGTATAATCACCGACAATAAACAGACTGAAATTATAAGGATAAAGGTCTTCGGAATGCATGTGATGTATGTCCGTGCGCTTCCTTTACACCATTCTCAAAAAGAAATAGAAACAGCCGATGGATATTCTGTTTTTGAGTATGAGATGCGTCCTACATTAGACCTCAAGCAGGAAATAATATCAAGAGGCAATGATATGGAAGTTGTCTATCCGGAGTCTTTTCGTGATGAGATAAGAAAAATGATAGGCGAAATGTGGAATATATATAAATGAAACATTATCAGCCAATAGACACATGTCGGATAACATTCAGTGAACATCTACTGAACGGATATTGTTTTGAATTGAAATTGTGTTCAGTAGCGGTTCACTGACTGATTTCTTAAATTCTTTTCAGCAACTTTTCAACATCGGCCCTGATTCTTGCATATAATGGTGAGTTCTTGTAGTTTACATTTTTGTGTATCACCACTTCCACGCCAATCTGTGAACGCTGGTAATTGGTAAGTTCATTGTGCAATTGCATGCTGTGAAGTGCCAAATCGTGTATTTGCTGTTCTCTTTCACGTCGCAGAACGGTACATACCGGTACGAGAAGACGTAACACTACATTGTCCATGATATGATGTCCCTGGATGAACATGTATGTGCTGTCGGATGTGACACCAAGTGTCGGGAGTTCTTTTTTCAAATTGTCAATCTCCTGTCTGGCTTCAGGATGTCTTCGCTCCAGGTCACGTAGTTTCTTTTCCACCTTTTTGGCCATATGTTCCAGACTACGTTCAGGGTATCGTGTGCTTACCTGATCTAGTTTGACGTATGAACAGAAGTCAAGAAGTGAGAATTCGGAGAGGATATGTTTTCTGTAGAACCATACAGACCATACGAAAAGTGGCCATGCTATTTCTGAATATGTTTTCATGAAAGCCGGAAAATCAATCAGCTTATGATCATTTAATGTCGCTGTCACGCATACATCGTGCAGACCTTCAGCATAGCAATGGTAGTTTTCGATGGCGTAGGCGTACGTCTGTAGTACATAAGGACATTCAATCATGTAGCGAGAAGTGTTTGTACGTCCTTGCAAAAGATAGTCATAGTCACTATCAACGCATGCTATCATGTTTTCACCAAGTTGCTTGCCCAGTTGGTTCATAAGTACGGTTTTCTTACCTTTTGCCAGTGAACTTTGTGATGGTAGCATGACTTCGAAATATACCTTCTCGTTTTCATATTCTGACAGAAGTGCCCGCCAGAATGATATGTCATCATAACTTTCTACATAAGCCACGATTTTTCTTCTCGCGCGTTTGGGCTTAAGATTGTTGGCTGCGCCTATATATAATGATGAAAGGTTTTCCGTAAGTCGTTTTCCCATATGTATTTTAAGTTTATGAGTTTTTGAGTTTTTAGTTATTAGTTGTTGAACTGTTATCAACTAACTGAAAAACTTAAGAACTTAAAAACTAATTAGTAGTAATGTCGCTTACTTCTGTTACAGCGTCAACCCATCCGTTCATAATGAGTGCCGGTGAATGTGTTGTCAGGATTATCTGTACATTAGGATTGAGACTTCTGATAAGTGTTATAAGTCGTTGCTGCCATTCGATGTGCAGTGAAATCTCCGGTTCATCCATAAACAGTGCGCAGTGTGCATTGTCTTGTACCAGCACTGTAAGGAGAATTACCAGCATCTGTTTTTCTCCTGATGAAAGTTTGTATGGTGTAAGTATGTCGCCGTCTTGTTCAAATAGTATCTCGTTACTCTTTCGGTTTATTTTTTTACCGGTTTCAGCAAACAGTTCGTCTATAAGATCCTGGAATTTCTTTTTAGGCTTGGATATTTCTGCCGCCATTATCTGTTTTTCAGGGTCACCGCTGGTGAGTAATTCTATAATTCTGTTTCCTATATTTACCTGATAGTCCAGATAACGTCTTTGCAGTTGGTATAATTGCCAGTCTAATTCAGTACGTACATCCTGATCTCCGATTTTCTTTAGTAGTCCAAAGTCAATGAGCGGTCTGTCGAAACTTCTGATTACGTCAAAAGGAATATAGTCGGCGTCTTCAGGACTGAATGTGAATGTTACAATATCTTTTATGCCGTTTTTTAGCTCCATCTCGTTGCTTTCATTCAATCTTCTTACAGAACTGTTCAGAATGGAACTTTTTCCTATACCGTTCACCCCGCTGAGGATGTTTACGTCTTTTCTTAAATCCCATGCAATGTCTTTTCTGCCCCAAAGGCCTTTTATGACGATGCGTTTTATGAACTCGGCTTGCTTTTTCATTTCGGTTTATTTTATCGTTCTTTTCCAACAAATTTAATCATTCTCTCCGAATAAATCAATCATACTTCTCCAATTTTTCAAATAACTTGTAACTTTGCATGAAAAATAAACTTAAGGGTATAAAGATATGAAGAGTTCTAATTTTAAGGCTCATCTGGCACTGCTGTTTGCTGCCAGTATGTGGGGGCTTATGGCACCGGTAGGCAAAGCTGCTATGGAAGCTGGTATTTCGGGGCTCGCGCTTGCCAATATGCGTATGATAGGCGGTGCGGTTTGTTTCTGGATAACATCGTTGTTTGTAAAGAAGGAGGATGTTCCTCCACGTGATTTGATGCTTTTGTTTTTTGCGTCAATGTTAGGTATAGTTTGCAATCAGGGCTGTTATACTTTCGGACTTTCGCTGACTTCGCCTGTTGACGCTTCTATAATGACTACTACAATGCCTATCGTTACCATGATATTGGCTGCATTGTTTCTCAAAGAACCTGTCACACCGTTGAAGGTTGGTGGTATATTGATGGGATCTGTGGGAGCACTGGCGCTTATTCTTAGTAATGCGGGCGCAAGTGAAAAAGAAGGAAGTATCATTGGTGATGTACTGTGTGTAACGGCACAGATTAGTTTCGCATGTTATCTTACAATATTTAAGAAACTTATTTCCAGATACAGTGTATTTACACTGATGAAGTGGATGTTCAGCTATGCTGCGATATGTTTCATTCCTTTCTCTTATAGGGATTTCTCTGAAATGCACTTATCTTCATTTCCGGTTGAAGTATGGATGCAGGTAGGATATGTGATACTTTTTGGTACTTATTTTGCCTACATACTTATGCTTGTCGGACAAAAAACACTTCGTCCTACAGTAGTAAGTATGTATAACTATATGCAACCTGTAGTAGGCTCAAGTGTTGCTATTTTGATGGGTATGTCAACATTCGGATGGGTAAAGGCAATTGCGGCAATATCTATATTCGTAGGTGTATATCTTGTAACGCAAAGTAAATCGCGAGCTGAGATGTTAAAGGAGGAGGCTGCATCAAAATAATATAATCAGGTAATGAAAGAAAAATCCAATATAGTATCACCGATACTTTATCTGCAGCATCATTATGAATTACTGAAAGCAGAGTATGAGTATGAAAAAGAACAGTTTCGCCAGCAGACGGAAGTGATGGGTATAGGCCGTAAGGTAAAACGGGGAATGTGCTGGTATCCTGTTTCTGTAGGTAGAAGTTATTACAATGCGCTCAATCAGTTTGTTGTAGAGATTTTCCGTCAGGAAGATAAAGAGATAGAACATCTTTTTGAGTATGGTCGTCCGGTGTGCTTTTTTACTCAGGACGTGTCAGGGCGTTTGTCGTATCTCAATTTTGTGGCTACTGTTAATTATGTTGACGAAGACCGTATGGTTGTGATATTGCCTGGACCTGATGCCATGATTGCCTTACAGAGATATGATGTTCTTGGGGTACAGTTGTATTTTGATGAGACGTCATATAAGTTAATGTTTGAGGCTTTAAATCGTGTGATAGGAGCAAAGAACAGTCGTCTGGCCGAATTAAGGGATATATTTCATGGTCAACAGCCTGTGTCGGAGTTTTCTTTTAATCCTATCCGTTTCCCATGGCTTAACCGTACACAGGAGGAAGCTGTAAACAAGGTCCTTCATGCTAAAGATGTTGCTATAGTACACGGTCCTCCGGGAACTGGAAAGACAACTACTCTGGTAGAAGCCATTTATGAGACATTGCACAGAGAGAATCAGGTGATGGTATGTGCCCAGAGTAATATGGCTGTCGATTGGATAAGTGAAAAACTTATAGATCGTGGCGTAAGCGTATTACGTATAGGAAATCCTACACGTGTGAATGATAAAATGTTATCCTTTACATATGAAAGGAGGTTTGAGTCGCATCCTGATTATTCCCAGCTATGGAGTATTAGAAAAGCTATCCGGGAGTTGTATTCTGCCAATCGTAAAGGTGCTGACAGGGAAAGTATCAGGTTGAAGATTAATTCTCTGAAAGACCGTGCCACAGAGTTGGAAATAAGAATTAACGAATCATTGTTTGCCGAGGCAAGGGTCATTTCATGTACGTTGGTAAGCAGTGCTAACCGTGTACTTATGGGGCATAGGTTTGGTACATTGTTTATTGATGAGGCTGCTCAGGCATTGGAGGCCGCCTGCTGGATTCCTATAGCCAAGGCTGATCGTGTAATATTGGCAGGCGACCATTGTCAGCTTCCACCGACAGTGAAAAGTCCTGTTGCCTTGCGGGGTAGATTAGGCCATACTCTTATGCAGTGTATTGTAGCAAACAAGCCTCAGGCCGTATCACTTTTGAAAGTGCAGTACAGGATGAATAATGAAATAATGCGTTTTTCTTCAGAGTGGTTCTATGGTGGAATGCTGCAATCGGCTCCAGAGGTAAAATATCGTAGTATCCTTGATTTTGATACTCCTATTGAATGGATAAATACCGAGGGAATGGACTGTAACGAGGAGTTTATAGGAGAAAATTACGGGAGAATAAATAAGCAGGAGGCAGAACTTTCTATAGGCAAACTGAAAGAGTATATAGACAAAATAGGGCGTGAACGTTTCCTCGACGAGCGTATTGACATAGGTGTTATATCTCCTTATAAGGCTCAGGTACAGTATCTCAGGCAGTTGATACGTAAGGATGCATGGTTCAAGCCATACAGGCAATTTATAACAGTCAATACCGTTGATGGTTTCCAGGGACAGGAACGTGATGTTATATTGATAAGTCTTGTAAGGGCAAATGAAGAAGGACAGATAGGTTTCTTGAACGACCTTAGGCGAATGAATGTGGCAATAACACGTGCCAGAATGAAACTTATAATTCTTGGTGATGTGGCAACACTGACGAAACATTCTTTTTATAAGAAACTTTATGAATACGTAGAAAGTCTTGTTTAGTTTGTAATATATAGCTTTATTCATTAAATTTGTGGACTTAATAACCACAATTTAATTTTTATGCTTAACGACTTATTACAATCGTCTTATTTCTCTGTATTCCTGATTGTTGCCCTAGGCTTTATGCTTGGACGCATCAAGATAAAGGGATTATCTCTGGATGTATCAGCCGTGATCTTTATTGCCCTGGCTTTTGGCCATTGGGGAGTGTCTATTCCTAAGGAATTAGGTAACTTTGGATTGGTATTGTTTATCTTTACAATCGGAATTCAGGCCGGTCCTGGATTTTTTGACTCTTTCCGCACGAAGGGTAAGACTCTGATTTTAATAACGATATTGATTATTGCCTCTGCTTGTCTTACGGCAATAGGTTTGAAGTATGCTTTTGGTATAGATACACCAAGTGTAGTCGGACTTATAGCAGGTGCTTTGACCAGTACTCCCGGTTTGGCGGTGGCTATAGACAGTACGCAATCGCCACTTGCATCCATAGCTTATGGTATTGCATATCCGTTTGGTGTAATCGGTGTAATCTTGTTTGTAAAACTATTGCCAAAACTTCTGCGTGTTGATTTGGATGAGGAGGCTAAACGTCTTGAAAAGGAACGTCGCGGACAGTTCCCTGAGCTTAAGACTTGTATATTTCATGTAACAAATGAAGCTATTTGTGGACATACACTGGCACAGCTTAATATACGTGCCATTACAGGTGCGGTAGTCTCAAGACTTAAGGTCGGAAATGAGATAGTTATTCCTACGGCGTCTATAGTTGTAAATAAGGGAGATATAATTCAGGCAGTAGGCAGCGAAGAGTCACTTAACAATCTGGTTATAATGCTTGGTGAACGCGAAGAAGGTGAGTTGCCTCTTATAAATACACAGGTGATAGAGTCTTTGTTGCTTACTAAAAAGGATATGATAAACAAGCAGTTGGGAGATTTGAACCTGCAGAAGAATTTCGGGTGTACAGTTACCCGTATCCGCAGAAGCGGTATTGACCTTTCTCCTTCTCCTGAACTTGCGTTGAAATTTGGCGACAAACTGATGGTTGTTGGTGAGAAAGACGGTGTACAGGCCGTAGGTCGCCTATTGGGAAATGACGAGAAGCGTTTGTCTGACACAGACTTTTTCCCGATAGCAATGGGTATAGTTCTTGGAGTGTTGTTCGGCAAGATTAATATTTCTTTTGGAAGCGGAATGTCATTTTCTCCTGGATTGACAGGTGGAGTCCTGATGATGGCTCTTTTCCTGAGTGCCATAGGTAAAACAGGACCTATACTTTGGTCAATGTCGGGTCCAGCAAACCAGCTTTTGCGTCAGTTGGGGTTGTTGCTTTTCCTTGCAGAAGTCGGTACATCAGCAGGAAAGAATCTTGTTTCTACATTTCAAGAAAGCGGATTTCTGCTTTTTGGTGTCGGTGTCTTGATAACTATTGTTCCTATGTTGGTAGCGGCAATTGTGGGACGTCTGGTTTTCAAGATAAGTATGCTGGACCTTCTTGGAACAATAACAGGTGGTATGACCAGCACCCCCGGTCTTGCTGCTGCCGATTCTATGACAGACAGTAATATACCTGGAGTGGCTTATGCAACAGTTTATCCTATAGCAATGGTATTTCTGATATTGTTTATACAGTTTATAGCATTGGTAGTTTAAAAAACAGTAAATCCCCGGCAGACAAATGTCGGGGATTTACTGTTTTTATGCATACTTATTGAAATCTGTACCGGCGGGACGCTGGAATATACGTAGATTAAATTCTTTGGCCATTGCCATAACATGTTCAAATATTTCTGACTGCAATGTTTCATATGGTATCCATTCCGGTGTGTCAGAGAAACAGTATATTTCCAAAGGCATACCTTCGGAAGCCGGTTGTAATTGTCGTACCATAATCATAAGGTCTTTGTTTACTTTAGGATTATTGTTGAGGTAGTCCGTTATGTAATTCCTGAATATGGCCAGATTTACTATACGTTCGTTTATATTTGTCTTTTTATCGAGAAATCCTTTTTCAATAAATGTTTTGATTTCTTCTTCGGTGCAGAAATGTATGGTGTTGGTGTCAATGTTTATTGAACGTTTTATTCTTCTTCCTCCTGTTTCACGCATCCCTCTCCAGTTTTGGAATGAGTCGCTGACCAGGGCGTATGGTGGAATTGTAGTTATGGTCTTGTCGAAGTTCTGCACTTTTACTGTTGTAAGCGATACTTCAATTACATAACCGTCTGCTCCATATTTGTTCATGGTAATCCAGTCGCCTGGGCGTAGCATATCGTTGGCCGACAATTGTACTCCGGCTACCAGTCCAAGAATACTGTCTTTAAAAATAAGCATTAGTACAGCTGCCGATGCACCTAATCCGGCAAGTATGCTTGTTGGGTCTTGGTCCATTAGAATGCTTATCAGGATTATTATACCAATTGTGATTGTTATTAATTTTATCATTTGGTATATTCCCTTTAGCGGACGGTTTCTGAGTTTCTCATGCTCACTAGATATATTATATAGCGAATTTAGGAATGTTCCTATGAGCAGAATTGTCACTATATCAAGATAAATCAGGCAAACTTTGAGTATGAAGTTCAGTAGTTGTGGAGATTTGCTGAAGGCCAATGGAGTAAGAATATATAGCATTATTGGAGGTATCATCCTAGTAAATGCTTTCATCATTTCTGTATTGAACAGGTAATCGTCCCATTTGGCTTTTGTACGTGTTGTTATTTTGTGTATAATAGGGATTACCAGATGTCTGAATAATTTTGTGCAAAGGTAGGTAATGAGCAATATTATCAGAAAGATGGTTATTTGTGTACCCCAGTTTATGTCATCCTTTTCCATCCCTATGTTTTGCAGTAGAAGTGCTATTTCATTGTTTATATTGTTATTCATGATTTAATGTCTTAAATTTATTGATTTTTTAAGGGTTTATATTCTACTGTCTGCTCCCCACATCATTTTTTCTCTCAAAGTATTGAAAAATGTATTATTTTTTCTTTTTACTATTTTTATGAAGTGGTCAGCCCTTTTTATTGTTAGTCTTGCTTCTTCGTGACAACTTTCGCTTCTACCGTCAACGGCTATCAGAAAGTTGTGGCTACGGCTTCCTACTTCTAGCGTTATTTCCCAGTCATCGCGTATTACGATAGGCCGTACATTGAGACTGTGAGGTGCAACTGCTGTAATACTAATTGTTCCGCTTTGGGGTACCATGATAGGCCCATTTACGCTTAATGAATATCCTGTTGAACCTGTTGGAGTGGCAACAATAAGACCGTCGGCTTGATAAATATTCAATAACTCATTGTTTATGTAAGCCTTTATTGTAATCATAGACGAACTGTCTCTTTTCAGTACGGCTATTTCGTTAAGGGCATATGGACATCCTTTTAGAATATTGTTTTCACATGTAAGTTTAAGCACTCTTCTGGGTTCTGCAATAAAATTGCCATTGTAAATATCCTCAAATGTTTCTTCCATTTCATCTGGCGATATGGCTGCCAGAAAGCCTAAACGTCCTGTGTTTATTCCTAATATGGGTATCTCTTTTTCTCCCACTCGGCTGGCTGCCTTCAGAAATGTACCGTCGCCTCCTATGCTTAAAGCCATGTCGGCTGTAAAATTGTTACCGTCGAAGACTTCAAGTCCGCTTAAATCTGTTTGTGCATGTATTCTGAGAAACTCATAGAATTCGTGGCTAATACATATGTTGGCATTTCTTTTACGTAGAATTTTTAGTAAATGAGTTACATGAGCTGACTTGTGCTCCTGATATGTATTCCCGAAAATGGCAAATTTCATTTCCTTTTGCATAAAGTGTAGCTTATTATCAATCTTTTTTAACCCGTATGTTAGTTAGTTTATCGCAAAACCTGCTAACTTTGCATTCTGTTATGCAAAGATATAAAAAAACGTGCAATTATGACTAAACTAAGCGTAAATATAAACAAGGTTGCTACCATTAGAAATGCCCGTGGAGGAAATAATCCGGATGTAGAAAAGGTAGCCGTAGATTGTGAAACTTTTGGTGCAGACGGTATAACTGTTCATCCCCGTCCGGACGAACGTCATATAAGATACAAAGATGTATATGCCTTACGTCCGCTTCTTAAAACTGAATTTAATATTGAAGGTTATCCTTCCGACGAATTCATAGATTTAGTGATGAAAGTTAAACCACATCAGGTTACTTTGGTGCCGGATGCTCCAGATCAAATAACATCTAACTCTGGATGGGATACAAAAACTAACCTTGGTTTCCTTTCTGATTTGATGGATAGATTTGGAGAAGCAGGAATAAGAACTTCCATATTTGTTGACGCGGATGTGGAAATGATAGAATATGCTGCCCGTGCCGGAGCTGATAGGGTAGAACTATATACAGAACCTTATGCAGCTGGTTATAAGAAAAATCCGGATGAGGCGATAGCTCCTTTTGTAGAGGCAGCTTTAGCTGTACGTAAAATGGGAATGGGACTTAATGCCGGACATGATTTAAGTTTGGAAAATCTGGAGTTTTTTCATCGTAACATACCTTGGCTGGATGAAGTATCAATCGGACATGCACTTATATGCGATGCATTGTATCTGGGATTGAAGAAAACTATAGAAGAATATAAAAACTGCCTGCTTTAAGTTAAGAACGAATAATTAAGAACTAAAAACTAAAAACTCATGCATATGCTTACTTTAATGGCGGCTGCACAGTTGGCTGCCGACACAATGGCCGGAGTTAATCCGGTACTTACACCGGTGGTTCAAGGTGAACCGCAGATGAATCTTTGGGATATGGCTTGTAAGGGCGGATGGATAATGATTGTGCTTGCACTGATGTCTGTTATTGCCTTTTATATTTTCTTTGAACGTGCTTTTACCATAAGCCGTGCGGCAAAGGAAGATCCATTGTTCATGGATAGAATACGTGATTACATAAAAAGTGGTGAAACAAAATCTGCCATTAATTATTGCCGTATAGCCAACACACCGGCTGCAAGAATGATAGAAAAAGGTATAACACGTATGGGACATCCTGTGGCTGATGTACAGGCTGCAATAGAAAATACAGGTAATATAGAGGTGGCAAAATTGGAAAACGGACTTTCAATTATGGCTACAATATCAAGTGGTGCGCCTATGTTGGGATTTCTTGGAACTGTGACCGGTATGGTGCAGGCTTTTTGGAATATGGCAAATGCAGGAAACAATATTGATATCACACTGCTTTCCAGTGGTATTTATGAGGCTATGATAACTACTGTAGGTGGTTTGGTTGTAGGTATAATTACGATGTTTGCCTATAATCATTTGGTTTACAGAATAGATAAAGTTGTGAGCCAGATGGAAGCGCGTACAATGGCTTTCATGGATTTATTGAACGAACCTAACGAAAAGTAATATCATGGCACTGAAAAGAAGACAGAAAATATCTCCGGGATTCAGTATGTCGTCAATGACAGACCTGATATTCCTGCTGCTGATATTTTTTATGATAACTTCTACTATGGTTTCCCCAAATGCCATAAAGGTGTTGCTTCCGCAAGGATCACAGCAGACTTCAGCAAAACCTATGGCGAGAGTTATCATTGATAAAAATCTGAATTACTATGGGGCATTTGGAAATGAGGATGAAATGCCATTATATCTTGACGAGGTTCCGGCTTTCTTGCAGGAGTGTGCCAGAAAGGAGCCTGAAATGTATGTTGCACTGTATGCTGATGAATCTGTACCATACAGAGAGATAGTGCGCATCCTTAATATTGCAAATGAAAATCATTTTAAAATGGTATTGGCCACAAGAAGGCCGGATAAGAAATGAAGAAAAGTAAAATAACAGGAATAATCGGGACGCTGGCAGTGCATGTCTTGGTCGTTGCATTGCTCCTCTTGCTTAATATGGTCATGCCGGAAAAGCAGGAAGAAGGAGGTGTGCCTGTTATGCTTGGTGATACTGAATTGGCTCAGGGCAGTTCCGATCCTTATAATATGACTGAAGTGGATATACTTCCGGCTACCGAAGCTGTAGAACCTGAAATGACTGATCCGGTTACTGAAGTGGAGCAACCTATGATAACCCAAAAGGATGAGCCATCTATGGTGGTAAAAGAGGAGAAGTCAGAAGACAAAAAGAAAAAGGCTGAAACGGAAGTTAAGGAACATCCAAAGAAACCTGTGGAAAAACAGACGGAAAAACCAAAAGAGAAAACAGAAGCAGAACTACGTGCGGAAGCAGAAAAAGCTGCGGCTGAAGCTGCCGCGAGTAAAATCGCCGGAGCATTCGGTAAAGGTGCCCAAATGGGCAGTAAGGGAACTTCGTCGTCAGGTTCCGGAGTACAGGGAGCAATGCATGGAAACAGTTCTACGGGAGGAACAACAGGTGCCGGAGGGTATGGAACGTTTGATTTGAACGGTCGTAGTCTTGGCGAGGGTGGTCTGCCGAAACCTGTGTATAATGTTCAGGATGAAGGTCGTGTGGTAGTGACAATTGTTGTAAATCCAGCCGGACAGGTTATAAGCACTAGCATAAACAAGCGTACCAATACGGTGAACCCTGCACTGAGAAAAGCGGCGGAAGAAGCAGCCCGTAAGGCTCGTTTCAATGCCGTTGATGGAGTAGATAATCAAAGTGGTACGATAACTTATTATTTTAGATTGAAATAAGTAACTCTTAAACCCAAAACATATGAATAAAATTTGTCTTTTTCTAGCTGAAGGATTCGAAGAATCTGAAGCTTTGTTGCCATTGGACATTTTGCGTCGTGGTGGAGTGAATGCTATAACTGTATCTGTGACAGCAGAAAAAACTGTAAAGGGATCACACGGTGTACCGGTAGTGGCCGATGCTGTAATAGGAGAAATAAAAAAAGAAGATGTTGAAATGATAATATTGCCAGGAGGACTGCCTGGAGCTACAAATCTTGATGCATCGTCTGCTCTTGACGAAATTATTATGGATGCAGCTGCCAAAGGTAAACTTATGGCTGCTATATGTGCTGCTCCAATGGTATATGGCAAGCGTGGACTTCTTAAGGGGAAGAAAGCAACTTGTTATCCTGGATTTGATAAATATCTGGATGGAGCAGAATACACTGCTAATCTTGTTGAAATACAGGACAACTTTATTTTGGGAAAAGGACCGGCAGCAGCCGCACCTTTTGGCTTTGCCATACTTGAGAGACTGGCAGGACAGGATAAAGCTGAAGAAGTGAAAAAGGGAATGCTTTACATCTGATGAAGAAATATATTATAATAGTTGCAGGTGGTAAGGGCTTGCGAATGGGGACAGATTTGCCTAAGCAGTTTATGCTGCTTGCGGGCAGACCTGTCCTTATGCATACACTTTATAATTTTCATACCTGCCTTCCTGATGCTTGTATTATATTGGTACTTCCTTTAGCTCATCAGGAATATTGGCGTGGCTTGTGCAGGGATTTCTCTTTTGATGTTCCTCATATTATAGCAGATGGTGGTGAAACACGTTTCCATTCTGTACGTAATGGATTGGCTATGGTGGATTATGATGTTGATTCTCTGGTGGCTGTTCATGACGGTGTGCGTCCTTTTGTATCTCATGATGTAATAAAACGTTGTTTCAATCTAGCTGCACAAGGTAAGGCAGTGGTGCCGGTAACGGATGTGATTGAAACTCTTAGAAGGATAGAAGGTGTCAACGGAAATAGCGTAACTGTTCCGAGAAACTTTTACAAGCTGGTACAGACTCCACAGGTCTTCCCGGTATCTATGTTGAAAAAAGCATACGAACAGGCATTCATTCCTGATTTTACAGATGATGCATCTGTTGTGGAATCTATGGGGTATCAGGTTACACTTGCAGAAGGCAATAGAGAGAACATCAAACTTACCACTCCGTTTGATATAATGATAGCTGAAAAGCTAGTTGTCAAGTTGATGAGTTAACAAGGTATTAGTTGACAAGGTTTTTAATTCTTAATTCTCAACAATCATCCTCCTTCCTTTATCCATACGAGATATAAAATTCCTTCCCGGTGTTGGTCCCCATAGGGCGGAATTGCTTCAGAAGGAACTTGGTATAAGTTCTTTCCTGGATTTGTTGTACCATTTTCCTTATAAATATGTTGATAGAAGTCGTATTTACAAGGTAAGTGAGATAGATGGCAATATGCCTTATATACAGTTGAAAGGACGTATATTGAGTTTTGAAACATTTGGAGAAGGAAGGCAACGCCGTTTGGTGGCACATTTTACAGATGGTACAGGCGTGGCTGATTTGGTATGGTTTCATGGTATTAAATTTGTAGAAGGCAAGTATAAATGTCATGAGGAATATGTGGTTTTTGGCCGTCCAATAGTTTTTGGAGGGCGTGTGAATATTGCTCATCCGGATATAGATCATGCAGACGGTATGATGCTTTCATCTATGGGGTTACGGCCATATTACAATACCACAGAAAAGATGAAACGTATGAATATGACATCGAGCGCGATGGAAAAACTCGTGACAAATCTTTTTAATGCCATTAAGGAAGATACAATAGATGAAACGCTCAGTCCTTCACTGATACAGGCGCATCATCTTATGCCTTTGGGAGAGGCTCTGTATAATGTACATTTCCCGCGTAATGCGGAAATGCTGAGAAAAGCGCAATATAGGTTGAAATTTGAGGAACTGTTTTATATTCAACTCAATATCTTGAGATTTTCACGTGAACGCAGAAATCGTTTCAGGGGATTGGTGTTTTCGCGTGTAGGTGAATATTTCAATACTTTTTATTCTCAATATTTGCCATTCAGTCTTACCGGTGCTCAGAAAAGAGTTGTTAAGGAAATGCGTCGTGATATGGGAAGCGGAAGACAAATGAACCGTCTTTTACAGGGAGACGTAGGAAGTGGAAAAACACTTGTCGCTTTGCTGGCTATGCTCATAGCTTTGGATAATGGTTTTCAGGCATGTATGATGGCACCTACTGAGATATTGGCAACACAGCATTATGAGACGCTTAGTCGGTTTCTTGATGGTATGGAAGTGAGAGTGGAATTATTAACAGGTTCGGTAAAGGGTAAAAGACGTGAAGCGATACTGCAAGGCTTGTTATCCGGTGATGTGCATATATTGGTAGGTACACATGCTGTGATAGAGGATACAGTAGTGTTTGCGTCGCTTGGACTTGTGGTGATAGATGAACAACATCGTTTCGGCGTGGAGCAAAGGGCGAGACTTTGGGCTAAAAATAAGGTTCTTCCTCATGTCCTTGTTATGACTGCTACACCTATACCAAGAACATTGGCAATGACTCTGTATGGCGACCTTGATGTGTCTGTTATTGATGAACTTCCTCCCGGAAGGAAACCTGTAACTACGGTTCATAGGTTTGACAATATGCGCGCTTCGATGTATGAATTTATCCGTAAACAAATAAAACTTGGTCGTCAGGCATATATAGTATATCCATTGATACAGGAAAGTGAGAAAATGGATATTAAAAATCTTGAAGACGGGTATGAAAATGTATGTGGCGTATTTCCGGAATACAAAGTTAGCAAGGTGCATGGAAAAATGAAACCGGCTGATAAAGATGAAGAAATGCGTAGGTTTGCATCTGGTGAAACGCAGTTGATGGTAGCTACTACTGTAATTGAGGTAGGAGTAAATGTACCTAATGCATCTGTAATGGTAATTGAAAATGCAGAACGTTTCGGTCTGTCACAATTACACCAGCTCAGAGGAAGGGTCGGCAGGGGTGCAGATCAGTCTTATTGTATTCTTGTAACAGGTTATAAGTTGTCTGAAGAAACACGTAAGCGCATACAGATAATGGTTGATACAAATGATGGCTTTGAAATAGCTGAAGCAGATTTGAAATTACGTGGTCCTGGGGATATAGAAGGAACACAGCAGAGTGGAGTGGCTTTTGATTTGAAGATTGCCGATCTTGCACGCGACGGACAGTTGTTGCAGTATGTTCGAGAAGTGGCTGAAAAATTAATTGATGATGATCCTGATGCATCAAAACCGGAAAATGCGGTAGTATGGGGAAGGTTGGCTGAATTCAGGAAAAAGAATGTTGATTGGTCTGCAATATCATAATATTGTGTACATTGTGGTGTGATGTAACATAGGGGAAAGTTTTTGTTACATCCACTTTCCCCGATGTAACCTCCCTTAAACCATTGGTATCATACAGGAGGCGTCGTGCCCGTTGTTTTTTATACCTTTGCCTTAACCTGACATGCACATTTATACTTAATACTTAAACATACCCGTCCGCCATGGGGGTACACACAGCGGACATATAAAAAAAGATACCTTTATGAATACACACAAATTCCATTTGAGATTATTATTATTCGCGGTCATGCTTTCGCATTGGGCTGTAGTGAAACCGGAAGTGGTGCTTCCGTCATTGTTTGCCGACGGCATGGTGTTGCAGCGCGGACGCGAGCTGAGAGTGAACGGCACGGCGGCTCCCGGCGAGAAAGTAACCTTGAGCATGGCGGGACGGAAATATACCGTCACGGCCGCCGCCTCCGGACGCTGGAGCATAGTGATGCCCGGTATGAAGGCGGGCGGACCGTATGAGATGCGCATAAACGACGTATGCCTGAAGGACGTGATGGTGGGCGATGTGTTTCTGTGTGCCGGACAGTCTAACATGGAGCTGACGGTGGCGCGTGTGATGGACCGCTATGCCGAAGAAGTGGAGGGATATGAGAACACGCGGGTGCGATACGTGAAGGTGCCGTATGCCTACAGGTTCGACGCTCCGGCCGACACGCTGAAGAAGGTGCGCTGGCAGGCGATGACGGCGGACAATGTGGCGGGATATTCGGCACTGTGTTATTTCTTCGGCAGGATGCTGCAGGAGCGTACCAGTGTGGCCGTAGGGATAGTGAACACCAGCTGGGGAGGCACGCCCGTGGAGGCATGGATGAGCGGACAGGCGCTGGAGGACTTTCCGGAGTATCGCAGCCTGATGTCGATATATGCCGACGCGGAGATGACGGATGCCGTAATCAGGGACGAACGTATGCGTCAGGCGGCATGGACGGCCGAGACGTGGCGCTCGGATCCGGGAGTGAACGGCGGAAAGAAATGGTATGAGGCGGACTATGACGATACGGACTGGGAGAAGGTGGACATGTTCGACAGACGGTGGGCTACACGCCACGGACGGGCTGCGAACGGTACGCACTGGTTCCGCAGGGAGATAGACGTGCCGGCGGGATGCGGCGCCATGGAGGCGGTGTTGCGCCTGGGATGCATGGTGGACGCGGACTCGGTGTATGTGAACGGCCGCCTGGTGGGTAGCACGGGCTATCAGTATCCGCCACGTATATATAAGGTGCCGGCAGGATTGCTCAGCGAGGGCAGAAACCAGATTACGATACGTCTGTTCAGCTACGGCGGACGTCCGTCGTTCGTGAGGGAAAAGCCTTACAAGCTGATATGCGGCGGACGTGAGATAAGTCTGGAAGGCGAATGGAAACATCGCGCGGGGGCACAGATGCCGCAGTGGCCATCGACGACATCGCTGCAGAACATGCCGGGAGGGCTCTTTAACGGGATGGTGCATCCGCTCCGTGATTACGGGTTCAGCGGTGTGGTATGGTATCAGGGCGAATCGAACGTGGGCCGATGGGGCGAGTATGCCGGACTGCTGGGAGCGATGATGAAGGACTGGCGAAAGCTGTTTGCCGATGACGGTCTGCCTTTCTATATAGTGGAACTTGCCGACTTCCTGGCGCCGGACGATCCGGGACGTGCCGCATGGGCCGGGCTGAGAAAACAGCAGGCTATGGCGGCCGAGACCGACGGTAACGCGGTGTTGATAAAGAACAGTGATACGGGCGAATGGAACGATATTCATCCGCTGGACAAGAAAACGGCTGCCGGAAGACTGGTAGAGGCGGTGATGAGAAGAATTAATAATTAAGAATTAAAAACTCACAAACTTAAAAACTCATAAACTAATACCATATGAATATTTCAAACCAGAAAGTTTCCATGGCCGAAAAGGTGGGCTATGGACTGGGGGACTGTTCGGCGAACCTGGTCTTCCAGATGATGATGATTTATCAGACAAAGTTTTATACCGATGTGTTCGGTCTTGAAGGTGCCATAGCCGGAACGGTGATGCTGGTGGCGCGTATAGCCGACGCGTTTGTCGATCCTACGGTGGGGATATTGTCGGACAGGACGAACACGCGATGGGGAAAATACCGCCCTTGGGTGCTTTGGACGGCTCTGCCTTTCATGGTGTTCTATATACTGGCCTTCTATAATCCGGGCATCGAGGACAAAGGCCTGGTGGCTCTGTATGCCACCATATCATATACGCTGCTCATGACGATGTATTCGTTCAACAATACTCCTTACTCGTCTTTGGGTGGGGTAATGTCGGCCGATATCAAGGAACGTACCAGCATCACTTCGGTGCGCTTCGTTTTCTCCACCATAGCTCAGTTCGTGGTGCAGGGACTCACGCTGCCGCTTGTGGGTAAGTTTTCCGAGGGAGCTGACAAGGCTCACGGATGGCTGTGCACCATTTCGCTGTTTGCGGCCGTGGGACTGGTGTTCCTGCTGGTGGTGTTCTTCTCTACAAAAGAACGCATCACTCCTCCTGCAGGACAGAAAAACGACACCCGTCAGGATATAAAAGATGTGTTCAGCAGTGTGCCTTGGCGTGCCATGTTTGTGCTGACTCTGTTCGTGTTCATTACGCTGGCCATGTGGGGAAGCGCCATGAACTATTATTTCGAGAATTATGTTGACCCCGTAGCTCTTTATGCTTTCCTTGACAAGATTGGGCTGGCGGCTTCCGAGGCCGGCGACGGTGTGTGGTACAGCATACTTGATGCCTTCGGACTTATAGTGACATCGCCCGACAAGGCTTATGAAGTGGGCTTCGGAGTGTTCAATATGCTGGGGGCGCTGGTGCAGTTCTTCGGAGTGATTTTACTGTCGGAATATTTGGCCGGAAAGTACGGCAAGAAGCGCACGTTCATCGTTTGTCTGGCTCTTACAGCGGTATTTACCGCAATGTTCTATTTCCCGGCAAACGACAGCATAGAATTTATGTTTGTACTTAACTTCTTTAAGAGTCTGGCATATGCTCCTACAGTGCCGCTGCTTTGGGCCATGATAGCCGATGTGGCCGATCATTCGGAGTATGTACATTATCGTCGTGCCACGGGATTTGTGTTTGCCGGTGTGGTATTCGCTCTCAAGGCCGGACTTGGCGTGGGAGGTGCGATACTGGGATTTCTTCTCTCCGGCTTCGGATATGTGTCAGGCTCCGGAGTGGCACAGACGGATACAGCCGTACAAGGCATAGTGCTTTCGTCAAGTATTATCCCGGCAGTATGTTTCTTTGTGGGAGTGATAGCCCTGTTCTTCTATCCTATAAGCAAGGAGTATAACGAGAAGATGCAGGCTGAACTGAAGGTGCGCAGAAGCAAAGAGAACAGTTTGTAAGTTTGTTAGTTCTTTAGTTGGTTATCATCTATGAACTCAAAAACTCATAAACTTAAAAACTCATAAACTCAAAAACTTATATACCATGAATTTGAAAAACATTTTGGCCGCATCGGTATGTGGCGCTGTAATGGTGGCTTGCGGAGGTAACAAAGCTGCTATGGTGAATGAAAAAGGATTGAAAGATGCTGTTGGCGACAAGTTCCTTATCGGAACTGCATTGAACGTATGGCAGTCGTCGGGTATAGATACATCGGCCGTGAAAATTGTGAAGAAACATTTCAACGCTATTGTGGCTGAAAACTGCATGAAGATGGAAGAGGTTCATCCTGAAGAAGGTGTGTACGACTTTACAGAAGCTGACAAGTTCGTGAATTTCGGGGTTGAGAACGGCATAACAGTGACCGGACACTGTCTTATATGGCATTCGCAGTGTCCTGACTGGTTCTTCCTCGACGACAAGGGCAAGACCGTTTCTCCTGAAGTGCTGAAACAGAGAATGAAGGAGCATATCACTACCGTGGTTACACGCTATAAGGGTAAAATCAAGGGATGGGATGTCGTGAACGAGGCTATTGTGGAAGATGGCTCATACCGCAAGAGCAAGTTCTACGAAATTCTTGGCGAGGAGTTCATACCTCTGGCTTTCCAGTACGCTCATGAAGCTGACCCTGATGTGGAGCTTTATTATAATGACTACGGTATGAACGTCAAGGGACGTCGTGACGGTGTTGTAAAACTGGTGAAATCGCTCAAGGAACGCGGACTGCGTATTGATGCCGTAGGTATGCAGGGACATATGGGAATGGATTATCCTGATATCAATGAATTTGAAGAAAGTATGCTTGCATTCGCGGCTACAGGAGTTAAGGTAATGATTACCGAATGGGATATGAGCGCATTGCCTACTGCACGCCGTAGTGCTAACATTTCCGATACGGTTGCATACAAGAAATCCCTCAATCCTTATCCGGACGCTCTGCCTGACTCTGTAAGTAAGGCATGGAACGAAAGGATGGCCCAGTTCTTCTCACTTTTTGAAAAACACGCTGATATCGTTACACGTGTTACTGCGTGGGGAGTGAGTGACGGCGATTCATGGAAAAACAATTTCCCTGTACCGGGACGAAAGGATTATGCCCTATTGTTCGACCGCAATTATCAGCCTAAGGAATTTGTAAAGGAGATTATTAACAGGTGACAAGGCTTCTTTTAGTTACAAGGCTTCAGTTACAAGTTGTTAGAAGGTTTTCCATCCGGAAGGTAACCTTGTCAACTCGTCAACTTGTCAACTTAAGAAAACCTTGTCAACTAACAACTAATAACTAACAACTAACAAAAAAACATACAATTATGAAAAAAGAAGAAAGATATTTGTTCCCTGCCGATTATATGGCAGACCCTTCGGTACATGTATTCAACGGACGTCTGTATATATATCCTTCACATGACCGTGAATCTGGTATTCCTGAAAACGATAACGGTGACCATTTCGATATGAACGACTATCACGTGCTGTCAACAGACGATGTGATGCACGGTGAGGTTGTTGACCACGGAGTAGCTCTCAAAGTTTCCGATATTCCATGGGCAGGACGTCAGTTATGGGATTGCGACATAGCTTATAAAGATGGAAAGTATTATCTTTATTTCCCTCTGAAAGACCGTAATGACATATTCCGTATGGGTGTTGCAATAAGTGACAGGCCTGAAGGTCCTTTCATCCCTCAGCCGGACCCAATACGAGGCAGCTACAGTATTGATATGGCTGTTTTCCGCGATGATGACGGTAGCCATTATATCTATTTCGGTGGAATCTGGGGCGGACAGCTGCAGCGCTACCGTGATAACAAGGCGATAGAAAATCCTCACCTTCCTGCCGATGACGAACCGGCACTTCCAAGCCGTGTGGTTAAACTTGCGGACGATATGTTGCAGTTTGCTGAAGAGCCACGTCCTGTAGTAATCCTTGGAGAAGACGGCAAACCTCTTACCGCAGGCGATCCGCACCGTTTCTTTGAGGCCTCATGGATGCATAAGTACAATGGCAAATATTATCTTTCATATTCTACCGGTGATACTCATCTCCTGTGTTATGCCATAGGAGACAATCCATATGGTCCGTTTACATATCAGGGTGTCATACTTACTCCTGTAGTAGGATGGACTACCCACCATTCAATAGCCGAGTATAAAGGTCAGTGGTATCTTTTCCATCATGATTGTGTCCCTTCTAATGGGAAAACATGGTTACGTAGCCTTAAGGTTGTAGAACTTGAATACGATAAGGATGGAAAAATCATTACTATAGAAGGTAGTGAAGATGTCAGCAAGTTTGGAACCAGGTATTGAAAAACTCATGATTAAACGAATATTATTAGGTTTGTTTATATATGTGGCTGCTATTTCTTCCAAAGCGGAGGATGGCAGCCGCTTGTGGTTGCGCTATGATACAGTGAATACTGTTCCACAGATAGAGTGTGGTTTCGATTCTCCTGTTGTACGGGTCGCTGCCGGTGAACTTTCATCTTTCTGGAAAGGAGGTAAGGTGTCATTGCAGCTTATGGCCGACAGTAAACATTACAGTCTCGGAAACGACGGTTATACCATTACTACCCATAACGGTGTCATTTGTCTCGGTTCATTGTCAGAAAAAGGTCTTCTTTATGCTGCGTACCATCTGCTGCGCCTTCAGGAATGCGGCATTGACTGTTCCAGACTAGATATCTCAGAAAAACCGGTGTACGACATCCGAATACTCAACCATTGGGATAATCCTGACGGTACGATAGAACGCGGGTATGCAGGCCGTTCACTTTGGAAATGGGATGAACTTCCTTCTGTGATTTCACCGAGATATGTAAGCTATGCCCGTGCGAATGCTTCCATAGGTATAAATGGTACTGTGCTTAACAATGTGAATGCGTCACCAGAAGTACTATCTACTGATAATCTTGAGAAAGTAAAGGCATTGGCCGATATATTCCGCCCGTATGGCATCAGAGTATATTTGTCTGTCAACTTCGCTTCTCCTATAAAACTTGGCGGTCTCCCAACAGCCGATCCGTTGGACGAGAATGTTGCTTCATGGTGGAGGAATAAGGTCCGTGAAGTATATTCTCTAATACCTGATTTCGGCGGATTTCTTGTAAAAGCCAATTCCGAGGGGCAGCCCGGTCCGTGCGATTATGGACGAACCCACGCCGAGGGAGCCAACATGTTGGCATCTGCACTTAAGCCATATGGCGGAATAGTTATGTGGAGAGCATTTGTCTATAGTCCGACCGATGATGACCGTGCCAAACAGGCATATCTGGAATTCAAGCCCCTGGACGGCAAGTTTCTCGACAATGTCATAGTGCAGGTGAAGAACGGTCCTATAGATTTTCAGCCACGTGAGCCATATAGCCCTCTTTTCGGTGCGATGCCACATACGCAACTGATGGTGGAGTTTCAGGTGACACAGGAATATCTCGGACACTCAAATCATCTGGCATATCTGGCACCGATGTGGAAAGAGTTCTATTCGTACTTTTCACCATCGTGTCTGAGAGCTGCGGCAGGCGTTGCCAATATCGGTGATGATACAAATTGGTGCGGACATGACTTCGCACAGTCTAACTGGTATGCTTTCGGTCGTCTTGCGTGGAATCCTGAACTTTCATCGGAAGATATAGCTCGTGAGTGGCTTGCCCAGACATTCACTACCGACGAGAAGTTCGTTTCTCCTATGGAAGATGTCATGATAAAGAGTCGTGAGGCGGTTGTCGATTATATGATGCCTCTCGGATTGCATCATATATTTGCGTGGGGACATCATTACGGGCCTGAACCATGGTGTGAAATACCGGGCGCGCGTCCTGACTGGTTGCCTGCATATTACCATCAGGCAGACAGGACAGGCTTGGGTTTTGACCGTACAGAGACAGGCAGCAATGCCGTTTCGCAATACCCGGATTCCCTTGCCGCAGTGTTCGGCAGTCTGGAGTCATGTCCTGAGGAGTTCCTTCTGTGGTTCCATCATGTACCATGGAAATATGAGATGAAGTCCGGACGTACCCTGTGGGATGAGCTTTGTTTCCGTTACCAGCGTGGCTTGGACAGTGTGCGAGGTTTCCGTTCCGTTTGGGAAGACATGTCGCCTTATGTTGATGCCGAGAGACATGCCGCAGTGTCGCACCGTATGGATATTCAGGTATCCGATGCCATATGGTGGAAAGATGCCTGTCTGGAATATTTCCGTACGTTCTCCCGCATGAAATATCCGAAGGGCATAGACAAGCCTGTACACAGCCTGAAAGAACTTAAAAAAGTGAGACTCCCGATAGACAACTACACTTGTCCGGCTGCTGATATGCTTCCCGGTGGTGTGAAATGATTTTTATTTTACTAAAGGCTGCCGTTACAAAGGCGGCCTTTTTTAATGTCATTATGATAACCCCAAAACAAAAATATAGAATATGAAAACACATGCAGTATCATTTTTCGCATTGCTGATGACAGCGATGGTCGCCATATCGTGTTCAGGCGACAAGAAATTCAGTTATTCAGGTAATCCGCTTATCAGGGACAAGTTTACCGCCGATCCGGCTCCATTGGTTTACGACGGACGTCTTTACCTCTATGTAGGCCATGACGAGTTCTACGAAGACCAGGACACGGCATCCGGAGGACGCGAGTTCAACATTACCGAGTGGTTGTGCTATTCCACTTCGGACATGAAGACATGGACAGACCATGGCTCAGTGCTTAAGCCTACTGATTTCTCATGGGCCGTAGGAGAGGCTTGGGCTTCGCAGGTAGTGGAACGTAACGGTAAGTTTTACTATTACACCACAGTACAGGGCGGTGGCCAATATACCGGCAAGGCTATCGGAGTGGCTGTATCCGATTCGCCTACAGGTCCTTTTACCGATGCCATAGGCCGTCCGCTGGTTGACGACAAGATGACATCCAACGGCGAGCGCGGATGGTGGAACGATATCGACCCTACCGTACTTATCGACGACGATGGTACAGCATGGCTCTGCTGGGGTAACGGCACATGTTTCATCGCGCGTCTGAAAGACAATATGATTGAGCTTGACGGAGACATAATGGTGATAGACCTTCCGAGATATGTGGAGGGACCGTGGCTTCACAAGCGGGGAGATATGTATTACCTGACCTACGCTTCCATGGGCAAGGGACGTGAAAACATATCGTATGCAACGGCCGACAGGATGGGCGACAAATGGGAGTACCGTGGAGAGCTGACCGGCATGGCTGAGAACAGCTTTACTATCCACCCGGGAATAGCCGAGTTCAACGGCGAATGGTATCTGTTCTATCATAACGCTGTTTTGTCTCTCGACGGACACGACGGAGCTATCGGACGACGTTCAGTCTGTTTCGACAAACTCTATTACAATCCTGACGGAACCATGAAACCTGTGGTGCAGACCAGATAATTCTTCCCGTGAGGATAAAATATTAAAGGAGGTAAAGCCCGGTATGTGGCTCTACCTCCTTTAGTTTATTTATCTCCTTTGTTTATTTCGGGAGAATACTTATTTCTTCGTTGCCAGTTCCAGCAGTTTGTCCACCGCCGCGCTTAGTCCGTCAGGATTCTTACCTCCTGCCGTAGCGAAGTGAGGTTGTCCGCCTCCGCCTCCCTGTATCAGCTTGGCAGCCTCGCGTACCATCGCTCCTGCGTTCAATCCTGCTTTCACCAGTTCTTCGCCCAGCATCACTGTAAGCATCGGTTTGCCTTCGTATTCGCTTCCTATCGCTACC
>JAHLFB010000069.1 GCA_018884025.1 Candidatus Phocaeicola faecipullorum | reverse complement strand
TGGCCATCCCGCATCTTCTGCAAATCCGCTTTTCAATTGTCACTTTTGAACACAACACACAGGGAATATGCCAGGGCTTCCGCCCGTCATTCCGGCAAGCAAAGGCAGCAACCGAAATTCAGCCCGAATTTTGCACTAAAATTCTCCGGACGATAATTCTATGTCCGCGACGGCAAAGTTGAAAATTCAGGCCAAAAACGGCCGAATAATAAAAAGCCTGCCGTCAAAAGATACTTGCGCCGGCAGGTTACAATACTGTAAAGACAGTAAACGATTAAGAATACCTATAAGGATATCGCTATCAACTCTTCATGTTTTTCGGTCTGCTCATAACCGCATGCCGTTCCTGGTCGCCCTGAAACGCTTATATATTCTGTCACCTTTCTTGATATAACCTTCATATGATTTATTAAAAAATTCCTTTGCCTCTTTCAAGGTACCGAAACATTTCTGAAAGTGGTAAATTCCCTCATTAGTAATATACTTCAAACATGATACTTAGATTTTAGAAAGTTTTAAAACAATTTTTCTTTTTAAAAACTTCGTAGTTTTTCATAACTTTTATTTTTAGTCCGACATGTTCTATTTAATGTTTCTCTCATTTTGCAATTCATTCTTCAATGCCATATATGCATAATCTGTAACACTGCGTATACTCCTACGATTTTCACGGCAATAAGTAATAAGATTAAGTATTTTGTCATATACCCTGTCATAATTGTTCACAGTTATGCTGTTTCTGATGTCATCAAAATGCTTATCTGTCATTCCAAAATACCTTCTACACAATTCTCTGATCTTATCCCTGTTGGCATTAAGCACATCCACCTCTCCGGCACTTAGTGCGCCTTGTGCCCGTATAACTCTAAACCGAAGTTTCTTTGGCTCTCCATTTTCTTTATAATCCACAGCTTCCACCTCGAACCAGCAATCAGCCTTTTGATACAGTTCCTCGTAAGCCGGCTTTATCACCTTTGCATAGAAATTATCATATCTTTGATATTTAGTAGTCAGACGGAGCATTTTACGCAACTGACTCAAAGTCAATTCAAAAAAACCTGTATTTTTAAATGCCGATATAAGAAGATACATGCGCAGAGTGTACTTACTGTCAAAATTGACAGCTACTTCTTTCAGGAATCGTGTAAAACCTTGCCCTATATTCAACAGAATTTCCGCTACATCCTTTTCTATTTCCAATGTGAAGTATCTACTATACTTTTCGATTTTCACTTTACACAAAGACTGGAACACTATATACTCTCTACCATTCGGTCTTGTGTACAGCAATTCAATCGGGATTGTTGCCATTTCCAACAGCGAGTCTTTCAGTTCTTCATAACGCCCTCTATCCAGGTTCATTTTTTCGTATTCTACATCAAAGCGCAACTTCCCATCGTCCGTATTCAAGACAAAATCAATAGGCATTTGAGTGTTGTATTTGTAGTAATACTCATAACTCTTGTTTAGAAGTTCCTGCAACTTTTCCATAATTACCACAACTGTTTGCAGCTGCAATTTTGTATAATTACAGCGCATGAAGACCAAAGGATTTGGGCCGCGTAGACTCAACATATCACGATATATGGTCACTTCTGCACCTTTGTTCTGAATCTGAACATTTACTTTGTCATTATTCTGTTTCATGGTTTCCGGTTATTATCTCTTGACTTGTTTTTTTCTTTTTTCTGAGAGATTCATCATCTGTCTCTCAGGTGTATTATTATCGGCTGCATACTAAGGTGCAGTGGTCAGTTCCGTCAAGGTTTCGGGAAAAAATACTCTTTCGCAGAAAGGAAGATTTTTTCAACGGACCGGAGGCTTGACCTTGACGGAACGACATGACCACGGAGCCACCTTTGCAGCTGTAATACATACACCTCCATGAGAGCAGATTAGTCACAGAGAAGTCTGAAGATCATGCAGTACACCGGTAATACATGAATACAATGCGTAATATTCCTCACTGTCCTCGTATGATGGAGAAGAATAATAATATCTGTCAAACAAGTATTTGTGTCGGCTTATAAGGAAGTCTACTGTCTGTTGCATCGTCATGCCACGAATAACACCGTCAAATTCATTATTGACGATTTTTTCTACAAGTTCAAATTTTGTCATAGCTGTTTCGAAAATGATTGTTTCATCCTATTTGATTCTTCGTGTTGTTCCAGCCCGAGAAAATTCCGCAGCCCTTGTCGGAAATTCCGGTAATGGCCATTCATGATATCTACCTGAGCCTTTATATCTTCCGGATGACACGACCCGCCTGATCGCATGGACATGGCTTCTTCCCATGCGGATTCATATTTGCCATAACTTGACCGCAGGGCTTCGGGAAGCAAGTCAATGTCACCGTCTGTATAGGACTTGCTGCATGAATCGAGATAGGCTTTCTGTTCCGGTGTCGGGGTTGAATCAAGCGCAAAGCCGATCTCATGACCGAGTTTGAAACCTATTTTGTCGCAGATATATTTCGATATCTTTTTAATTTCCGATATGCAGTTAAAAATGTATTGGTTATCCTGTTTTATCGCGCCGAGCCACGCTTGTATGTAAGCAGTATTATCTTTTGACGGCAGCCTTTCCAGTCCGAGTGCAGCGCATGTAAGTCCTGCGCTCATCTCCGCTATGAGTTCTTCATGAGCATACTCATTGACACCTTCCGGTGTCTTCCGCTCCCTGTTCATGCTTGTCGGTGAGATGGTCGAATGAGACATCTCATGTAAAAGAGTGGAATAAAAGTCGTTCAAACGCCGGAACTGGCCTCTTTCAGGAATTACAATCCGGTTTTTTCCGGGACTATAATATGCCTCGGCACTGTACCTTTCGTCAATAGGACAGTCCCACCTCTGCGCACTTACAAGTTCATCCAGATACGGACAGTTTTTACCGGTTGTCTGGACACACAGCCCGATCATCTTTTCATACAGTTCCGGCTTCAGTTCACGGATATTGGTCTGCTCGACATTGAATACCGTATAACAGGAGAGTCTGTTTCTTCTGCTCCAGTTCTCTTTCTGTTCTGCCGGAAGTTTGCAGTAGTCTTCTTCCGAAAGATATTGTCCCTCCTTATTGACATACCAGATGATATATCTCTCGACAGGGAATCCTTTTTCGCCTCTCAATACCGACAGCCCTCTGTCCCTGGCCTGTTTGAATGTCAGATATACCGGCACGCCATAACCGTTGATCTGGCCGACTAAAGAGAGAAAGAACAGGTTTCCGCCAGAATAGGAAGTGCCTCTGATATTACGGGGCAATGTATTGACCGTAATCCATGGTTTCGTCCAGAACTGCTTGTCGGAAAGTTTTTTCAACAATGCTTCCGTATATGCGGAAGCTAATTTTTCAAGTGAAGTATTCATGTTCCAAGATATTTTACACGGGCAAATATCGTAAAAAAAGAATAATTTTTTGAGTAGTTTTTATAAAAAAGTAATCAAATATTGATAATATTACTATTTTTGCGAAAAAAAAGGAGATGAAAACCATATCATTTTACAGTGAAAAGGGAGGAACTGGCAAGACCGCGTTAAACATTCTTCTTGCCAGTTATCTTGCATATGACTGTGGCAAGAAAGTCATTGTCTTTGATCTCGACTATCCGGGTTATCATTTGTACAATCTCAGGAAAAGAGAAATGGCGCTGTCCGAGGATGAGGGAAACGAAAAGCTCATCGACAAATATGTGCTGGACAACATATATTCAATCATCCCACTTGGCAATAATGACAATATCAACGATATAATAGCCCGAATCCACACTTCGGATGCGGATTACATCATCATAGATTTACCGGGTTCCCTAACCAATCCTGTCGCGAACAAATTCATCACATCCGGAGTGATAAAGGAATTTTATCTGCCTACGGAACTTGACACAACAGTAATTGTCAGCAACATCAAACTGGCGACTCAGCTTCAGAAATTCGCAGACAAGGTAGAGATTGTATTCAATAAGGCCTTCTCATATGAGAAGCCGGAACTGTATGAGATGCATTCCCGCCTGATTCATGAAGAGTATGGAATAACTGTCAATCCTGTACGGATAAGGAACAGCATCTATCTGCGCCGGGAACTTGGCAGAGATGACTTATTTGTCAAATCTACACTATGCTATCCGTCAAGACATATCAACAAGAAGATTAACGAGTTATCAATATTATTCAACAAACTGAAATAATTATGCAAAAAAGGAAATTAAGCTACGAGCGACAGATAGCTGTCTCTTTTAAATATCATTATCCGTGTTTCTATTCAGCTATTCGGGCGACTGCAAAATGTTACGGCCGAACGGTCAATTTTTTCGTTAGATCTTTAATTGAAAAGGCATTGGAACTAGATCCTGAGATGAAAGAAGTTTACGACAAGTTTTATGAAGAATTTTCGAAAGAATATGCAAAAGCAGGGATTGAAGACTCGTCACAACAGAACGCTATGCATGACAGTCATCTATTCACTCCCCTCATTACAAAAACAAAACGACACCCTACAAAGTGATTATTCATTGACAGAATTACAGCAGGCTTCAATCGAGACATTAAGCCTGACAGAATTAGACATTAAAGCAACTGATAAAGAAATACATGATTATGAAAAGAATCTTCAGAAAATTATGGACGCTGCTGCCAAGTCTGCTGCTGACGGCAACAACGGCATCGGCGCAGAACATTGACATCAACAGCGGAATGAATGAAGTACAGGGGCAGCTCGACTCCCTGTTCAGCGGCATTCTCAATATTGCGATGGTATTGTGCGGGATTGGAGCTGTCATCGGACTGATCATGGCAGCTTACAACCTGTATACAGACGAGCATGGAGAAGGCTGGAAGACCGCACTGAAATGGTTTGCCGGCCTGGCATTCGTATGTATCGCATTATATGTCGTTAAAACAGTATTTGTATGATTCATTTCAACAAATCACTGGATTCAAAGGTCTCATGCCTGGGCATAGAGGGTATATACATCCTCTACCTTGCATTCATTGCCCTGGGCATGCTTGCGCTGGTATTCATATGTATGCTCAACGGAGTACCACTGTTTGCGACAATCGTAATTGTAATGGCAATGACAGGCCTGGCTGTTTACAAGGTCTTTACTGCATCGAAAAAGGGCAATGCAATTACGAAACTGCAAGCAAAAAGAAAAATGAACTACTACATCATCAAGAGGTGACATGAAAAACATGAAAGACAACGTTGATTTCAGCAATCTATACCCTATCAGGGAGATTAACGACGAATGCATAGTAAACAAGTGCGGTGACATGACACTTGCGTATGAACTCACATTACCGTCCAGGAACAGTCTGCCGGCGGAAGGGTACAATCAGTTGCGCGACATCTTCGTGCGTGCATATGCGATGCTTGCCAGGAATACGATTATCCTGAAACAGGATATATATTTCACGGATGTCTACAATTCTGTCCGGACAGACAAGTCTTTTCTGCTTAAAAGCTATTACAGTCATTTCAACGGACGGCAGTACCTCAGCCATCGCAGCTTGTTATTCTTCACCCTGCCGCACCGTAACCGTACAAACATTTCATCACTGCAGGGCATTCTGTTCAGGAAGAATATACTTTCCGGTCAGGAGAACGAAGCTCTTGCATTACAGTTTGCAGAAAGCGTCCGCCAGTGTGTGAGCGTCATTTCCTCAGACAGCAATATAAAAATACGCAATCTCACTGCACAAGAAGCACATACGCTTATTGACAGATATATGTCATTCCAAAGGGCAGCGGACATTATCAATCATGATTACCGCCTAACACCGGAAAATATTATCATTGGCGACAGACAGATATACAATCTGTCGATATCAGCCCTCAATGATTTGCCTCTCGCTCTGGATGAGAATATTCGTGAAAGCGAACTGTCGACAGACAGCAGCACGTTGTACACGTCACCTCTCGCATGTGCCGGGTACAATATTCCCGGCAACCATGTCGTCAATCAATACATTAAGATTATCGATTCCGATAAAGAACTGTCCAAACTGTCACAACGCTCCCGTTTTCTGCGCTCATTTTCAACGCTGTCTGCTCAAAATGAACTCAACTATCAGCATATAACCGATTACATTGCAGAATGTGCGGAGACAAAGGCCTTGACAGTCAAGACTTCGGTTCAGATACTGACAGAAAAAAAGGAAAGCATCAACGCCCTCATAACTGCATTTGCAAGAAACGGCATCAGACTGCGCAGCAACACCTACAACGCTCCTGAAGTGTTCTGGTCAGGCATCCCCGGTAATGCTGCAAACCTGGCAAAGGAAGAATATTGCACAATGCCTCTGCATGATGCCGTTGCACTCACCTCGCTCGAGAGTGCTGACACGGGCATCGCTTCAGGCTCATTCGATATGGCAGAACGCACGACACATATACCGGTATCGCTCGACTTCGGCCAGGTCGCAATGGATGCCGGACTGATCACGAACTTCAATATTTTTACGCTCGGGCCTTCCGGTTCTGGCAAAAGTTTTCTTACCAACGAATATCTCACACAGAGTTATTTTAAAGACCATGCCCATTGCATAGTAATAGACCAGGGCAATTCATACTTCCCTCTTTGCCAGATAATAAAAGAAGAATCAGACGGAAAAGACGGAATCTACTTTAACGCAGCGGATTACCCGTTCTCCTTTAATCCGTTCCTTTCTGCCGATACTGAAGAGGACAGGACATTCCTTTTGTCACTGTTGATGACTATCTGGAAAAAGGAACATTCGACGGCTGCCGAGGATTCACTGCTCAATGAAGCAATCGCGCTATATCTTGATAAGGAAAAGTCGGGCCGCAGCCTGGACGGATTTCGCAATTACCTGAATACGGAATGGAAAAAAGAGTATGCGAAGGAGATAGCCGAGACAGGATTTGCGATTTCGGATCTTCTGACTGCACTCCGGCAGTTCTGCGGCAAAGGCAAGTATGCCGCACTGCTTAACAACAAAGAGAACGTGGATCTTTCGACAAAAAGATTCGTGCTGTTCGAAATTGACAACGTATCTTCCGACAAGGTGCTCTTTCCCATAGTCACGCTGCTTATCACGAAGCTTTTTGCAGACAAGATGCGGCATGTTCCGGAACGCAAGATCATGCTTATCGAAGAGGCATGGGGGGCCATTGCC
>JAHLFB010000068.1 GCA_018884025.1 Candidatus Phocaeicola faecipullorum | reverse complement strand
ACTTATGTCCGTGCCCTGTCAGATAACTCCCAATATGGAACCATCTGTCTGCCGTTCGTTCCTACTTCTGTAGCTGGCGGTCAGGTTACTTACTATCAGGTTTTGGAGTTGGAAAGCGACGTGATTACCTTCGTAGAAACCGATTTTGAAGCCGGCAAGCCGCTGTTCTATCAAACACCCGGTACAGGCAGCATCACCTTCAGCGCCGAAAGTGCCGCAGGCGTGGAACTGGTAACCATCCCTACGACAGACAACTTCATGGTAGGTACAATGAGTGAGGTTATACCCAACGCGGGCTACTTCCTGAAGAACGGCAACTTCTATCCGATAGCCAATGGAGACAAAGTAAAGGTGAAGCCTTTCCGTGCGTATGTGAAGGGGCAGAATGATGCTTCGCAAGCAAGCGTCATGTCTGTCAATGTGGCAAGACCGTAACAAATCAAACAATGCTCAACCGGCGTTTAAACGGTATTTAAATACTGTTTAAACGCCGGTTAACTTTATATAGACATAACTTAAGTTTAGCTTCGCTGACCGTTGGTTGACTTCGTCGATTTTCAATTCGCAGGTACAAAACTTGTGGTACAATACTTACGCGCCAAATACATATTTCAGTTTTTTTATAACATCATCAAGCGTAAAACATATACCCGATTTACCTGTCATTATAAATCAAGGCACAAGTATTCACTTTACAAATAGTAAGAAAACAAGCGTTAATACAATCAATCCATACGACTTCCGATTGACAATAGACACAATCCATACACAAATTAAATTGATTAACATTTTTAAATAAGGCATAAAATTCCTACCTTTGCACCATTAATTAAGATACAAAAACCGCATTATGATTAAACCGGATTACCCGTCAGTACTGCTTATATACACAGGAGGTACCATAGGTATGATAGAAAACCCTGAGACAGGGGCACTGGAAGCATTCAATTTTGACCAACTGCAGGAAAACGTTCCTGAACTGAAAAGATTCAATTACCGTATCTCGTCGTACCAGTTTAATCCACCTATAGACTCATCAGACATGGAACCTGCACTTTGGGCCAAACTGGTGAAAATAATAGACTATAACTATGACAACTTCGACGGTTTCGTAATTCTACACGGAACAGATACAATGGCATATACGGCATCAGCTCTGAGTTTCATGCTTGAAAACTTGAGCAAACCGGTAATCCTTACAGGCAGTCAGTTGCCTATAGGAGTATTGCGTACAGACGGTAAAGAAAACCTTATCACCTCCATAGAAATAGCCGCGGCCAAGCATCCCGACGGAACTGCAATAGTACCCGAAGTATGTATATTTTTTGAAAACCATCTGCTAAGGGGAAACCGTACGACAAAAATCAATGCAGAAAACTTCAATGCTTTCCGCTCATATAACTATCCCGCCCTTGCCACTGCCGGAATACATATTAAATATGAATATGATAAAATAAAAAAAGTACAGCCGGGAGTCCCAATGCATCCGCATTATGTATTCGACACTAATGTTCTTGTATTGACCATTTTCCCCGGAATACAGGAAAATCTGGTTCGTACTGTTCTCAACACACCAGGCCTTAAAGCCGTGGCACTAAAGACATATGGCTCCGGAAACGCGCCACAAAAAGAATGGTTCATAAAACTCCTTGCCGAAGCGACACGCAAAGGAATCGTAATTGTAAACATATCTCAATGCCAGACAGGAATGGTAGAAATGGGACGTTACGAAACAGGACTGCACTTATTGGATGCAGGAGTTATAAGCGGATATGACGCAACGGTAGAAAGTGTACTTACAAAACTTATGTTCCTTCTCGGACATGGGCTATCACCTCGTGAGGTAAGAAACGAAATGAGCAGATCCATAGCCGGTGAAATTACCAAACCCGTACTGTAACACAATTGTAACATTTATTTCACACGGCAGTAATAAAATCGCATCATCTTTGCACTTGAAAATAATATTACATACATTTGTATTATAATAAATTAAAGGCATTATGAACGATTACAGAATTTTAGTCGTAGATGATGAAGAAGATTTGTGTGAAATCTTGAAATTCAATTTGGAAACTGAAGGTTATCTGGTTGACACAGCCAACTCGGCAGAAGAAGCACTGAAACTAGACCTTACACAGTACAATGTCCTGTTGCTGGATGTCATGATGGGAGAAATATCCGGTTTCAGAATGGCAAGCATGTTAAAAAAGAACAAGGATACTGCCAATATACCAATAATATTCATTACAGCAAAAGATACCGAAAACGATACTCTTACAGGTTTTAACCTTGGAGCAGACGACTATATATCCAAACCATTCTCACTAAGGGAAGTACTGGCCAGAGTAAAAGCCGTAATCAGACGCACGTCAAATGTGCAAAGCAAGAGCAATGACCAGTTGGTATTCAAGGATATGGTAGTTGACTCCAGCAAAAAGAAAGTAGTAATACGCGGAGAAGAGATTTCACTGACAAAGAAAGAATTCGAAATACTACTGCTTCTGTTGCAAAATCAGGGAAGAGTATTTTCACGCGAAGACATACTTTCCAAAGTATGGCATGACGAAGTCTATGTGTTAGACCGTACCATAGACGTAAACATCACCAGATTAAGAAAGAAAATAGGAGAATACGGCAAATATATTGTAACACGTTTGGGATATGGATATTGTTTCGAATGTGAATAATAAAACCGAATAATAGAAATGACAAAGTTTAATATACGTCTCCTAACATTCAGCCGTAAACTTTTTCTGTCCGTAATAACACTGTTCGTCGCATTCGCGGCGTGCTTCATGCTTTTCCAATACCAACGCGAGAAATCATACAAGACAGAACTCCTGAATACCCAACTGCAGAATTATAACGAACAGCTATACAGCTATATGGCTGATGCCGGTTCGCTGGATTCATTGAAAAATTACATAATGACCCACATGATACCAAATCTGAGGGTTACCATAATCACTCCTGAAGGGAAAGTTATATTCGACTCTACCGACAAGGCGCTTGACGAATTCCAAA
Source organism: Candidatus Phocaeicola faecipullorum (assembly GCA_018884025.1). Lineage (GTDB taxonomy): Bacteria > Bacteroidota > Bacteroidia > Bacteroidales > Bacteroidaceae > Phocaeicola > Phocaeicola faecipullorum. The sequence goes on along the minus strand of JAHLFB010000068.1, from coordinate 3,413 downwards.
ATCATTCTTCAAGAAAAGAAGTGCAAGACGCACTAATGTACGGAAGCGGATATGCCATAAGCAGATACTCGGAAAGCCTTGACGGAGAAGAGTTTTTCTACTCTGCCAAATATTTTCCCAAACACAGAATCATACTGCGTTCGGCATTACCATATAATGTAAGTCTGACAGAACATCTTGAAGCCGATATGGGATATGTCTGGTTTACCGTCTTTATATGTATTGTGCTTGTAATAATATTTTACAGGTTTACATATAAACTAGGAAAATCAATAACCAATCTGCAGCAATTTGCGCTTAAAGCGGACAAGAACGAACCTATTGATATGGATATATTGCGCACATTCCCGAAGAATGAATTGGGAGAAATATCCCAGCACATAATTACCATATATAAAAGGTTACACAGAGCAAAAGAGGCACTTTATATAGAGAGAGAAAAACTGATTTCGCATCTGCAAACATCTCACGAAGGTTTAGGTGTTTTCACCAAAGAAAGGAAGGAAATACTGGTAAACAGTTTGTTCACGCAATACATAAACAATATCTCCGACCGTAATTTAAGCTCTACAAACGAAATATTTACAATTCCTGAGTTAAAGCCAATCATAGAGTTCCTGAACAAAAACGAAGGAAACTACAGTAAAGAGGAAAAGAGGGTAACACATCACCTGAACAAGAATGCCAGAACATTTACCATAGAATGTATTATATTCCAGGATTTGTCATTTGAAATATCTATAAACGATATAACCCAGGAAGAAGAACAGGCAAGACTGAAAAGACAATTGACACAGAATATAGCACACGAGCTAAAGACTCCGGTGAGCAGCATACAGGGATATCTGGAAACGATATTAAGCAATCCCAATATTCCCAAGGAAACGGTAAAGACTTTCCTTGAAAGAAGCTATGCCCAAAGTAACAGACTAACGACACTGCTCCGCGACATATCTGTACTTACAAGAATGGACGAAGCACCGGAAATGATGGAAAGAGAATCGGTAAATCTTAGTCTGGTAGTAGAAAATATCATCAATGAAGTGAACCTCGAACTGGAGGAGAAACATATAAAAGTTATAAACTTAATGCCACAGGCTCTGATGATTAACGGAAACCACTCGCTTCTATATTCTATATTCAGGAACCTGATGGACAACGCTATCGCATACGCCGGAACGAACATTCAAATCACCATAAACTGTTTCAGGGAAGATGACACATTCTATTATTTCAGTTTCTCCGATTCAGGAGTCGGTGTAGAAGAAGAACATCTGACCAGACTGTTTGAACGTTTCTACAGAGTCGATAAAGGACGCTCAAGAAAACTTGGCGGTACAGGCCTAGGACTAGCCATTGTCAAAAATGCGGTACTGTTCCACGGAGGTACAATATTTGCAAAAAATGCTCCTAACGGGGGACTTGAATTTGTATTTACACTTCAGAAGTAAAAACATGGCCACAAAACGCTTCGTCGTTTAAGTTCAAACGCTTCGTCGCTTGAATTTAAACGACGAAGCATTTTTTTTGCGAGTACAAATCAAATTGTAAAGTTGAGTTTACAAAAGCAATATAGCATACAAAAATTATCATAAAATGTAAGAAAAAGTTTGCACGCTAAGGTTGCAAAAAAGAATAAAAGAAGTAAATTTGCGTTCGGAAACAGGCAAGTGTGCCTTTCCAATGGTTTACGAAATAACTTATTTTTTTATTACCAATAAAAACGTAAAGAATATGACTTATTCACACGAAGTTGAACACATGTGTGTTGTAAAAAAAGGACCTAATCACGGTCCGGCTCCAATTCCTGAAGAAGGAAAATGGGTTAAATCAAAAGAAATCAAAGACATTTCAGGTTTGACTCACGGTATCGGTTGGTGTGCTCCTCAGCAGGGTGCTTGTAAACTGACTCTTAACGTGAAAGAAGGTATCATCCAGGAAGCATTGGTTGAAACAATCGGTTGCTCTGGTATGACTCACTCTGCAGCTATGGCTTCAGAAATCCTTCCAGGTAAGACAGTACTCGAAGCATTGAACACAGACTTGGTTTGCGACGCTATCAACACTGCAATGCGTGAATTGTTCTTGCAGATTGTTTACGGACGTACTCAGTCAGCTTTCTCTGAAGGGGGTTTGATGATTGGTGCAGGTCTTGAAGACTTGGGTAAAGGTCTCCGCAGCCAGGTAGGTACATTGTACGGAACATTGGCTAAAGGTCCTCGTTACCTTGAAATGGCTGAAGGATATATCAAGACTATCGCTTTGGATGAAAACGATGAAATCTGCGGATACGAATTCGTTCATCTTGGCAAATTCATGGATGAGATCAAGAAAGGCACTGATGCTAACGAAGCATTGAAGAAAGTAACAGGTACTTACGGACGCTTCACAGCAGAACAAGGCGCAGTTAAACACATTGACCCACGTCAGGAATAATATAAGGAGGAAAAGACATATGATAAGAGAAGTAAAATTTGAAAGCCAGGACCGTCGTATCAAACAGATTCTTGCTGCTTTGGACGCTAACGGTATCAAAGACATCGAAGAAGCTAACGCTATCTGCGAACAGTATGGTCTTGATCCTTATAAGACTTGTGAAGAAACTCAGCCTATCTGCTTCGAAAATGCTAAATGGGCATATGTTGTAGGTTGTGCAATTGCTTTGAAGAAAGGTTGCAAAAACGCTGCTGAAGCTGCAGAAGCTATCGGTATCGGTTTGCAGTCATTCTGTATCCCAGGTTCAGTAGCTGACGACCGTAAAGTAGGTCTTGGTCACGGTAACCTGGCTGCTATGTTGCTTCGCGAAGAAACTAAATGTTTCGCATTCTTGGCAGGTCACGAATCATTCGCAGCTGCTGAAGGTGCTATCAAAATCGCAGCAAAAGCAGACAAAGTACGTAAAGAACCTCTCCGTTGTATCTTGAACGGTCTTGGAAAAGACGCTGCTCAGATCATCTCTCGTATCAACGGATTTACATACGTTCAGACTCAGTTTGACTACTACACTGGCGAATTGAAAGTAGTTCGTGAAATCGCTTACTCAAACGGTCCTCGTGCAAAAGTAAAATGCTACGGAGCTGACGACGTTCGCGAAGGTGTAGCTATCATGTGGAAAGAAGGCGTAGATGTATCAATCACTGGTAACTCTACTAACCCTACTCGTTTCCAGCACCCAGTAGCAGGTACTTACAAGAAAGAACGTGTTCTTGCTGGTAAGCCATACTTCTCAGTAGCTTCAGGTGGTGGTACAGGTCGTACACTTCACCCAGATAACATGGCTGCTGGTCCTGCTTCTTATGGTATGACTGACACTATGGGACGTATGCACTCAGATGCTCAGTTCGCTGGTTCTTCATCAGTTCCTGCTCACGTAGAAATGATGGGATTCCTGGGTATCGGTAACAACCCGATGG
>JAHLFB010000067.1 GCA_018884025.1 Candidatus Phocaeicola faecipullorum | reverse complement strand
ATGGAAAAAGAAAAGATAAAGGAAATAAACGAAGCCAAATTAAAATTCTTCACCAGTGTAAGCCATGAGTTCAAGACACCGTTAACACTCATCATCGGACTTATGGAACAAATTATCAACACAAACGACCTGCCATCTTCTGTATATAAGAAGATGCTTAAAGTAATCCACCAATCCGAACATCTTAATAAGCTGATTACGGAATTGATTGAATTCAGAAAGTTTGAACAGGGAAAAATGATTCTGGATGTTTCACCCGTTAATGCAAACGCATTCTTCGCTGACATATACGAAAACTTTAAAATGATTTCCAAACAAAAGAATCTTGATTTTAAAATAAACAAGACTTCTGCATATGTAAACATATATATTGACCAGCTACAGATGGGAAAGGTGGTAAACAACTTACTGTCGAATGCGTTTAAATATACACCAGAAAATGGCAAGATATCCATCGATATGGATATAGACACAGCTAATTCATTATTCATATTCAAAATATCCGATACCGGAATCGGAATGACTAAGGAGGACTTGCCATACATCTTCAAACGCTTCTACCAGGCTGAAAACAATTTGCATAAAAATGACTCTAAATACAGTTCGGGTATAGGCTTGGCACTGGTAAAAGACATTGTCGAGACACATAAAGGTATTATTGAAGTAAAAAGTAAACAAAACAAAGGTACAACATTTACTGTAAAGTTGAAATTAGGTTACAAACATTTCATAAACGACAAAAATGTAAAGTTGAGTCATAACATTAATAATTTATCAGAAACAAATAGCGACACTAAAAAACAAGAATATTACAATACAGAATTAACATCATCAATAGATGAATACAACAATGATTCAATGGACAACTCTGTAAAACCGGCAATTCTGTTTGTAGAAGATAGTACAGACCTGCTTGAGGTACTGAAAGAGCGTTTCTCTGATTTATACGAGGTATATACAGCTCATGATGGTATAGAAGGACTGGAAAAGACAAAGAAAATAAAGCCGGATATAGTGGTGAGCGATATAATGATGCCTCGTATGACTGGTATAGAATTGTGCGATGCTATAAAAAAGGATTTAGACTTATGCCATATCAATGTAATACTGCTGACCGCGCTAAATATGCCTGAACAGAACCTAGAAGGATTATTACATGGAGCCGATGACTATATTGGAAAACCGTTCCATACTCAGATTCTGTTAGCAAGATGTAACAATATGATTCGCTCCAGAAGGTTTATTTATCAGAAGTTAAGCAAACAGATGGATGAAGATATTTCAATGATAGCCACTAATAAATCAGATAAAGCATTCTTGGATAAAGTAACTGCCATAGTTGAAACGAACCTTGTAAATCCTGAATTCTCAATAGACAATATAGCTGAAGAAATGTGTATAAGCCGCGCATCTTTCTACAACAAATTCAAAGAACTCACAAAAGTTACGCCTAACGACTATATCAATACTTACCGCCTAAAAAAAGCGACACAACTGCTTATAGCAAATGATGAGATGTCTATAGCAGAAATTTCGGATATGTTAGGGTTTAGTTCGCCAAACTATTTTTGCAGAAAATTCAAAGAATGTTTCAACATGACTCCTACGCAATACAAAAAGCACCGGTCATCTGCCTCGCAAGACACATGTCAAACAAAAAACTTCACTTTTAAATCCAAAAGATAGACTGCATACATAAGTTCGATATAAGATTGACCCGCAACGAGATGTATCGTGCGGATGACAGTGACAGCCGTTGGAAAAGCTCATGTACGACACGGTTTCCCACGCGAGGAAACTAGAATGAGGGTGTGTCAAAACTCATTTTTTGAAAATATGAACTTATAATTTGAAATTTGAGCATCCTAAAAGACTAAAGAAAGGGCCGTATCATTACTCAATACAGAGTTTGATACGACCCTTTTTAATATTATAGTTATAATCTGTAACTTTGAAGAGTAGTCATTTTAGTTTTGACACACCCTCATTTTCGTTTGTCCCTTTGTGGTGAGCGACACAGGCAGTTAGCGAAAAAAGGTTGTCCAAGGAAAAACCTTAAACAACCTAGTCCGAAAAACATTCAAGAACTGTTTTTAACCGGAAACCGCATGTGGAAATGACAAAACCGGAACAGTTCCTTAAAAAGCATACTCCATATGAATCAACATGAGCATACGATTATATCACTGTTTCATCAAGTATTCCTTGAAAGAAGCAAAATCCTTGCTCATAGGCACACTGAGTTTCTTTCCGCGCATGAACTCCTGAAGCTTCTCAGGAATCTTTACATCAGCACCTATAATGTTCTGAACAGTCTGAAGGAATTTAGCAGGATGAGCAGTTTCAAGGAATACACCTGTTTCACCCGGCTGCAATTCCTCTGCCAAAGCACGATATCCGCATGCTCCGTGAGGATCGAGCAGATAACCGGTTTCTTCATATACCTTCTGAACAGTCTCGCTAATTTGTTCATCGGTATAAGTTTCACCCGATATTTCCGCTGCAATTGCATCGTGACTTCCTCCGTACAAATCAATTATACGGGCAAAGTTACTTGGGTCGCCAACATCCATAGCATTTGCTATAGTAGCTATAGATGGACGTGGATTATACTCACCTGTCTTCAGATATTGATAGAAGATGTCATTGCGATTGTTAGCTGCTATGAAGCGTTTGATAGGCAATCCCATCTTTTTTCCGAACAGTCCGGCTGTGATGTTACCGAAGTTACCGCTTGGTACACAAACCACCAGATTGTCAGCCAATCCCTGTTTCTTCATCTGTGCGTATGCATAGAAATAATAGAATGACTGTGGAAGGAAACGTGCTACATTGATGGAGTTGGCAGAAGTGAGCTGCATGTGGGCATTAAGTTCTTTGTCCATAAATGCATTCTTCACCAAAGCCTGACAGTCATCAAATGTACCGTCAACCTCTATTGCCGTGATGTTTTTTCCAAGAGTAGTAAACTGTTTTTCCTGAATTTCACTCACTTTACCTTTAGGGTAAAGTACATAAACATGAATACCTTCTACTCCAAGGAAACCGTTTGCAACAGCACTACCTGTATCACCCGATGTAGCTACAAGCACATTCACTTCCTTCTTGCCCTCCTTGCGGATGAAATATCCCAAAAGTCGTGCCATGAAACGTCCGCCAACATCCTTGAATGCCAAAGTAGGGCCATGGAAAAGTTCCAGTGAATAAATATTGTCTTTAACCTTTACGGCAGGGACATCAAAGTTCAGTGTATCATAGACAATATGTTTCAAAGTCTCTGCAGGAACATCCTCACCGAAGAAAGCGTCAGCCACACGGTAGGCTATTTCCTGAAATGAAAGGTTTTCTATCTCGTCAAAGAATGATTTTGGCAAAGGCTTTATCTCGTAAGGCATATACAGACCTTTGTCCGATGCCAAACCTTTTACCACTGCTTCTTCCAGCGATGCGTCCGAAGCCTGTTTGTTTGTACTGTAATATTTCATAGGTTTGTAAGTTTGTGAGTTTGTAAGTTTATGAGTTTGTAAGCATCAACCAACTTAAAAACTCAAGAACTAAAAAACTCTAATAATCTATTTCATAAATTCATTCATAAACTCGTCCCTTTCCATTGTACCATACACTCCGGATTTGCAGGAAATCTCATCGTAAGTCTGTACGCTGTCAGGCTCAATTCCTAGATAATAAATCAGGAAAGGAACAGGCTCATTGGTATGGGTACGATGTTCGCATGGTGTAGGATGGTCAGGAAGTACGGCAATAGCGACAGGCTCATCCCAGTCTTTTACAGCTTCATATATCGGACCTACCGCACGTTTATCCAGGTTTTCTATTGTCTGAAGTTTTAAATTCAAATCTCCTTCATGTCCGGCTTCGTCACTTGCCTCAATATGCAGATAAACAAAATCATCCGTTTTCAGGGCTTCAATAGCAGCTGCTGCCTTTCCTTCATAATTTGTATTATAAAGTCCTGTAGCTCCTTCCACATCTATACATCTCAATCCGGCATAACGTCCGATACCACGGATAAGATCTACAGCAGTTATCACAGAGCCCTTCTTTATCTGAGGATATTTCTGCGACAGTGGTTCCATCTTAGGTCTGTAGCCAGGACTCCATGGCCATATACTATTGGCAGGGTCCTTACCTTCAGCCACACGTTTCAAATTCACAGGATGCGATGCCAACAGTTCCTGAGATTTAAGAATAAGTGCATTCAGCAAATCGGCTGTTTCCTGAGCCTCCGGACATTCAGCCTTAATCATATTAGGGCGGAACGGCTGCAGAGGAATGTCATGAGGCGGAACGCAATGAAGATGCTTGTTACCGCCTTTTATTACCAACAGATGACGGTACTGAACCCCTGTATAGAAATGTATCCTGTCAGTTCCAAGTCGTTCTTCAAGGAATTTAATAAGTTCGTCAGCCTCTTCCGTCGTGATATGTCCTGCCGAATGATTTTTAAGAGTTTCTCCTTCAACACATATAATATTGCAACGCATAGCCATATCTCCCGGCTCAAGGTCAACACCGATGCTTGCAGCTTCAAGCACTCCGCGTCCCTCATACACCGTAGGCAAGTCATATCCCATTACCGACATGTTTGCAACCTCGCTGCCTGGATGAAAACCGTCGGCTACTGTCTTCAGCATACCTGTACGTCCCATAGCTGCAAGCTTATCCATATATGGAGTCTTTGCGTATTGCAATAAAGTCTTATTCCCAAGGGCCGACACCGGCCAGTCTGCCATACCATCGCCCAAAATTATGATGTGTTTCATTTTTAAGTTCTTTAGTTTTTAAGTTTTTGAGTTATAAGTTTTAGAGTTTGCCGGTTTACATCAACTAACTTACAAACTAACAACTTATAAACTCACAACTAATTATATATTCGCTATACTCATGATGTCGGCAAATACACCCGCTGCCGTAACACTTGCTCCGGCACCATATCCCTGAATGAGCATAGGATATTCATTATATCGTTCAGTAGTAATAAGTATTATATTATTTGTTCCCTCAAGGTTATAGAAAGGATGATTAGCACCAACTTCCTGAAGAGAAACACTACCCTTTCCGTTTTCAAGTTTGGCAACAAATCTCCATCTCTTGTTGTTAGCCTCAAGTTCTTTTCGTTTAGCTTCAAAATCGGCATCCAACTTGCTGATGTTCTTCCAGAAATCATCTATAGTGCCCTCGAAGAATTCATCCGGTATGAAAAGGTTCTTCTCCACATCTTCCTGATTGATTCTGTATCCGGCTTCACGTGCAAGAATGACAAGCTTTCTGATAACATCCTTTCCGCTAAGGTCTATTCTTGGGTCCGGTTCAGAATATCCACCTTCCTTGGCCAGACGTATAGTTTCACTCAAAGGTACATCACTGCTCAACTTATTGAAAATGAAGTTCAATGTACCGCTCACCACAGCCTCGATCCTCAAAATTTTGTCACCGCTATTGATAAGGTCATTAATGGTATTGATTACCGGAAGTCCGGCACCTACATTTGTCTCGAACAGGAATTTTACTCCACGCTGACGGGCAATCTGCTTAAGTTCCTCATATATTTCATATTCTGATGATGCCGCAATCTTATTGGCAGCCACAACAGATATATTATGACTAAGGAAATCCTTATAAAGACCGGCTATCACTGGACTTGCAGTACAATCGACAAACACAGAGTTGAATATATTCATTCCGATAATCTCATCATGAAGAACCTGTGGAGACGAAGGAATACCTTTCTCTTCAAGTTCCTTACGGTAATTTTCCAAGTCAATTCCTCGACGTGTAAAATATGCCTGATGTCCGTTAGCAATACCCACAACCCTAAGACGCAAGCCACGTTCCTTCATCAGTTTTTCCTGCTGACTGTGAATCTGCTCAATCAGACTGTTTCCTACCGTACCAATACCGCATATAAAAAGATTCAGAACCTGGTACTCAGACAAGAAAAAAGAATCATGGATTACGTTAAGCGTCTTACGCAAAGATTCTGCCTCAACAACGAATGATATATTGGTTTCCGAAGCACCCTGAGCACAAGCTATCACGTTGATACCGTTACGTCCCAGAGTACCGAATAGCTTGCCGGCGATACCCGGAGTATGTTTCATGTTCTCACCGACAATAGCCACAGTAGCCAGGTTGCCTTCTGCCATCATTGGCGAAATCTCACCCATTTCTATTTCCTTTGCAAACTCGGCATTAAGCACCTCGCAAGCCAATGCAGCATCCTCATTTCGTACACCTATTGAAGTTGAATTTTCAGACGATGCCTGTGACACGAGGAACACACTGATACCGTTTTCAGCCAAAGTCTTGAATATACGATGATTAACACCTATCACGCCCACCATACCAAGGCCTGTCATTGTGATAAGACAAGTGTCATTGATTGACGAAATACCCTTGATAGGTTTGGATGAATGGTCAGAGTCCTGTTTGATGATAGTTCCCGGAGCTTCAGGATTGAAAGTATTCTTGATAAGAACCGGAATATTCTTATGGCACACAGGATATATTGTAGGAGGATAAACCACCTTTGCACCGAAGTTACAAAGCTCCATTGCCTCAACATAACTCAGCTCATTTATAGGATATGCAGTGCTGATTACACGTGGGTCGGCGGTCATGAATCCGTCAACGTCTGTCCATATCTCCAGGATATCTGCATCAAGCGCGGCAGCGATAATAGCAGCTGTATAATCTGAGCCACCACGACCTAAGTTGGTTACCTCACCTGTATTTTTATCTGTAGAAATAAATCCCGGAACAAGCGAAACTTTTGGAAGTTCAACGAAAGTTTCCCTTACCAGTGTATTCGTAAGTTCAGAATCGAGAATGTGTTTGTTATGCTTTTTCTCTGTCTTGATAAATGTACGTGAATCGAACCATACGGCACCCTCTATCAGAGTAGCAACAATTATCGACGACAGACGTTCTCCATAGCTGACAATCGTAGCCGAAGTTTTCGGTGACAAGTCGCGAATAAGGAAAATACCCTGGAATATATCTTTCAATTCGCTCAACAATTCATTCACTCTGTCAAGAAGGATTTCCCTGTCTTTTCCTGCCGGGATAACAGTGTAAACCATTTCAATATGACGGTTCACAATTTCCTTCATTTCCTTTTCATATGCCGAATCGCCTTCTGATGCCATCTTTGAAGTTTTTATCAGCTTGTCGGTTATACCACCCAATGCAGATACAACAACTATTACTTTATCATCTATAGCCTCGACAATCTTTTTTACATTTAACATGCTATTGACGGAACCTACAGATGTTCCGCCGAATTTCAATACTTTCATACCTTTGAGATTATTGAATACGTTTCATTGTACGCAAAAGCAGTACAAAAAAAATAAAATGATTAAAACTTGAATAAAAAAGAAGAAAATGCTTACGTCCGTAAGCGTGTATCACGTAGAAACACATTATATATATACTCAACCCCGAGGGGTCATCCCAGTACCACATGATGTGACGAACGTACGCCCCATTCCAGAAATTGTGATATTGTTATAATGTGCAGTCATTTATATTGAAATATTTATTAAAAGTTTTATCGTTGGCAAATATAAGAACATTTTTCTACAATCAAATATAAAAATGATATTTTTTTGTAGCAAAAGCCTATTTTTAGTGACAAAAGAGAAAACATCAGGATTAAACGTACTAAAACAAATAGTCCGCCAAATACCATAAAAAGTACCTGACGGACAATAATATATTCTAATATCAGCTTTTAACTTTCCTTTCTCATCTTATATCCGTAGATAACTATTACGACAAAGCATATCAACGGAAGTACGAACGAAACATTCACAGCTGGCATACTGAAGAGTGTCTTGCAATCGATGATGGAAGCCTGAAGCGGTGGTAATACTGAACCTCCAAGGATGGCCATTATAAGTCCGGCAGCACCGAACTTGGCATCATCGCCCATCCCTTTCAATGCTATACCATAGATGGTAGGGAACATCAACGACATACATGCCGATACACCTACAAGGCAGTACATACCCCAGATATTGTTAAGCATGATTACTCCGGCTGTAAGGATTATTGCTGCTACAGAAAGGACCATGAGCAACATACCTGGTTTGACAAAACGGAGCATGAATGTACATACAAAACGGCTGATACAGAAAATAATCATTGCGACGATGTTATATTTCTGTGAAAGCACCTCGGCAGCCTGTTCTTCCATACCCTGTGACATAAACAGGTGTGTTCCGTACTGAATGATAAATGTCCAGCACATGATTTGCGCACCGACATAAAAGAATTGTGCTATCACACCGTATTTATATCTTCTTCTTGAGAATATGCGCTTCAATGTCGGTATGAAATCTATAGAATGTGACTGGTCGGCATTTCTTGGCATCTTAGAAAGACGTATCACTACAAGCATCGCAATAATTACAAGACCTATCACAAGATATGGCGCAATAAGTACGGACAAATCAGAATCTCTCACGGCCTCAAATTCAACCTGGCTGAGTTGTGCCCTTTCTGCAGTATCCATCGGATTCAGCTTGTTCTGAATGAAATTCATAGCTACATACATACCCATCAGTGAACCGATAGGATTAAAGGCCTGTGCCAGATTAAGGCGGCGTGTTGCTGTTTCTTCCGTTCCCATAGATAGTATATACGGGTTACAACTTGTTTCGAGGAAAGACAGTCCGCAAGTCATAACAAAGTATGCAAGAAGGAAAGGATGATAGTCACCGGTCAGTTTTGCCGGGAAAAATGCCAATGCTCCAAGCGCATACAGTCCCAGACCTAACAGGACTCCTGCCTTATATGTGTATTTTCTGATAAACATTGCTGCCGGAAAGGCCATGGCAAAATATCCCCCATAGAATGCCACCTGGACCAAGGCACCGTCGGTTACGCTCATTCTGAATATCTTGGAAAAAGCCTTAACCATAGGATTGGTTATGTCGTTTGCAAATCCCCATAATGCAAAACACATAGTAATCAATATAAACGGGAACAAATAGCTTACCCCGTCTTTGCTAATAATAGATTGTTTCATGAATAATTTTAAGTTTAGGTTAATGAATTAAGGCGGGAAATACTATCTCAGTATAAGTAGAACATCCGCTCCATAGGTTGCCATTTCTCGGATGACGTACTTCCCGGTTCGGAACACTGGAATATGGACATATAGTCTTCCCACTCCTGCTGTCTTGGCAATCCGGCAAGTTTCTCCATTGCAGAATCCCAGTCAAAGTCCAACGGAGTCTCTACAATCATGAAAAGCCTTGTCCCCAATATATAGATTTCCATTTCCAATATACCCACACTGCGTATGCCTTCGAGAATTTCAGGCCATATTTTATCCTTACTATGACGCAACTTATATTCGGCTATCAACTCCGGATTGTTTCTCAAATCCATTGTTCTGCAGTATCTCTTTACATCGCAGCCATGATTTTTTGCCGCATATCCAGTATTTTCCATCTGTATTCTTTAAAAAGTCTGTTAATTTAAATCTTGTACTAAAATATTACCTATAGCAGTAGCCTCAACAGGTCCTGCATCTACTTCGAGGCCTGTAGCCATGGCTGTAAGTCGGTTAAGGTATTTATTCTGAGAACCTCCACCGATTATGTGTAATTTCTCGACAGGATGAGGCAATAACCTGTTCAGTCCTTCGATACCTTTTCTGTATCTGTCTGCCAAAGACAGCAATACACATTTCACGAACTCACCCTGAGTCTGCGGAACCTGCTGGTTGCTTTCCTTACAATAAGAAGTTATAACTTCGGCCATATTCAGCGGACTGGTGAACATATTATTGTCAACATCCACTATAGATGATATTTCCGCTTTCTCTGCTTCCTGAATAAGGACATCATATTCTGTACATTTTCCTTCTTCTGCCCATTCCGACATGAGTTTCTGAAGAATCCACAGTCCGGTGATATTCTGCAGGAAACATATTTTTCCATCTACACCACCCTCGTTGGTAAAGCCGTTCACTCTGGCTTCTTCAGAAAATATTGGCTCGTCTGTCATAACTCCAAGCAAAGACCATGTTCCCGAACTGAGGAATGCAGTGACTTTACCGTCTGCTGATTTAGGTACTGCATAAACGGCACTTGCTGTGTCATGCGATGCCACCGCTATGACTTTTACATCATAATCCAGGCCTAATTCTTCCTTGATTTCAGGTTTCAGTACTCCTCTTTCCTGTCCAGGCATCACAATATCGCAGAATATATGTTCCGGCAATCCCAACTGACGGATAAGTTCATAGTTCCACTTACGTGCCTTGATATCCATCAGCTCAGAAGTAGAAGCGATGCTATATTCATTATTGGCAACTCCAGTAAGGAAATAGCTGAACAAATCAGGCATAAACAGAAGTTTGTCTGCCACTGAAAGCAACAGACTATTCTCTTCCTTCATGGCATATAGTTGGAAAAGGGTATTGATAGACATCACCTGTGTTCCACTTACAGAATAATGTTCACTCTGATTTATAATTCCAAACACTTTTTCAGGCATTCCGTCTGTACGGCTATCACGATAGCATACCGGATTTCCAACCAGATTTCCGTTCTTGTCTATCAGACCGAAATCCACTCCCCATGTATCTATACCGATACTGCTGATTTTGTATCCTTTTTCAACTGCCATGCGGATACCTCGCTTCATATCTTCGAAGAGTGAGAGAAAATCCCAATATATATGACCGCCCATTCTGACCTGCCTGTTCTGAAAGCGGTAAATTGTGTCCAGACAAAGTTCACCATCAGAGGTGTAGCCGACAATCACTCGCCCGCTACCTCCTCCAAAGTCTATTGCTAATTTTGCTTCTTTCATTTTGTTTTCTTTCCTAAAACGTATGTTTCCAAATCGTCTATCTCGGCATTAGTAAGAGTCTCATACTTGCCTCCTGTAAGGATTATGATTCGGCAAGCCATTTCGAAGAACATCGCTCTTTCAAAAGCCTCGTCAAAATCTTTTCCACAAACCACCTGACCGTGTTTTTTCAGAAGAACAGAGTTATGGTCTTTCAATGCTGATATCACTCCTTCTGCCAACTCTTTTGACCCCGGTCTGTAATATGGAACTACCGGAATTTCTGAACCTACATGACATGGAACTTCCGCTGTAACATTATAGTCCTTAGGCAATTCCTTCATACATGCAACAGCTGTTGCGTAAGGTGACTGGAAATGAAGAACAACATTTACATCAGGTCTTTCTCTCAATACTCCAAGGTGAAAGCCGTGTTCCATTGATGGTTTTACACCGTTAAGAACTTCACCTGTTTCAAGTTTACATATTGCGACCTTTTCTTTCGGCAATGACGGTACCCATGAACCTGTACCTGAAAGGAGAACTTCATCACCTATTCTCCAAGAGATGTTACCGCTGCTGCATATTGTCAAACCTGCATCACCTACACGGTGAGCTTCCGAAATAAATTTTTCTATCTGTTCGTTAGTTATCATAATACTTTCTTATATAAATCCAAAATAATTTCTTCTGTCACTTCACGAGGATTTCCAGGTGTACATACATCTGCATAAGCAGCCTTGGCAAGACGAGGAAGATCTTCTGCCTTGATTCCCAACTCTGAAAGATGCTGAGGTATTCCTACACGTACAGACAGTTCCTTAACAGCCTTAACAGCAGCGTCCGCAGCCTCCTCTTTTGTCATTCCTGCTGAATAGACATTCATTGCCTTAGCTATGTCAACATACTTGTCAAGCGCTGCTGGAGCATTGAATTCCATGATTGTTGGCAAAAGCAATGCATTGGCAACACCGTGAGGAATATCGAAGATTGCCCCCAATGGATGAGCCATACCATGCACTACTCCCAAACCTACGTTAGAGAAGGCCATACCGGCTATGTACTGGGCTACTGCCATACCGTTACGGGCTTCGGCGTTGTTTGGTTCATTTACTGCTGTTTCAAGATAGCGTGCTATCATCTCGATTGCCTTGATTTCAAACATGTCACTCATCTCCCATGCACCTTTGGTGATAAGACCTTCGATGGCATGAGTCAATGCGTCCAAACCTGTTGCAGCTGTCAGACTCTTCGGAAGAGTGTACATAAGTTCGGCATCGACTATGGCAATGGCAGGGATATCATTAGGATCGACACAAACCATCTTCTTGTGGTTTTCCTCATCGGTGATAACATAATTGATAGTAACCTCTGCAGCTGTTCCGGCTGTAGTTGGAAGAGCTATGATAGGCACTGACTTCTTCTTTGTATCGGCAACTCCTTCTAGAGATACTACATCTGAGAACTCAGGATTGTTGGTTATGATACCAATAGCCTTGGCTGTATCCATTGACGAACCGCCACCTATGGCAATAATGAAATCAGCTCCTGAAGCTGAATATGCTGCAAGACCTGCCTTAACGTTTGAGACTGTCGGGTTAGGCTTGATCTCACTGAAAACTTCGTATGGAATATTGGCGTTGCGCAAAACTGACAATACTTTATCGGCAACACCAAACTTTATCAAATCCTTGTCTGTAGCTACAAAAGCCTTTTTCAAGCCAAGACGTGATATTTCTTTTGGGAGAACTTCTCTGGCTCCGGGACCGAAGTAAGATACTTCATTCAATACAAATCGGTTTATCATAATAATCTGATTTTATGAAGTTACGAACAGACAGTGCAATATTCACCGTCTGTTCATAATCCTCAAAATTAACTATAATCTTATAATCACCAACAACAAATCATCAATTACTTGTAAATAGGACCATAATTCTGGCAAGCTCTATAGTCTGCACCTTCCTTATCCATTCCGAATGCATTCCATGCAGCAGGACGGAAAATCTTATCATCGTCAACATTATGCATACATACAGGGATACGGAGAATTGAAGCCAAAGTAATCAAATCCTGACCGATATGACCATAACTGATGGCTCCATGATTTGCTCCCCAGTTATTCATTACAGAATATACATCCTTGAAAGCAGGTTTGTCGCACAAGCGTGGTACGAACCATGTAGTAGGCCATGTGCGGTCAGTACGTTCGTCAAGAAGTTTATGTATTTCAGGATCAATTTCCACAGTCCAACCTTCGGCTATCTGAAGCACAGGACCAAGGCCTTTCACCAAGTTAAGACGGCTCATAGTGACAGGCATACCACCTTTTGAAAGGAAGTTTGAAGAGAAACCGCCGCCACGGAAATAATCTCTGTTAGCAGGATACCATGTAGTAGCTTCAAGACATTTTTCAACTTCAGCATCTGTAATTTCCCAAGCCGGTTTCATTGTAGGATTTCCTTCAGCATCTGTCTGCTGGCCAGTTCCGTCAAGAGTAGTTGCACCGGAATTGATAAGATGTATGATACCGTTCTTTGCCAAACCTGTAAGTTCTTTTCCTGTCACACGCTTAACTGCTTCAGGACTCCAGTATGTACGAACATCAGAGAAGATCTGTGCACGGTTTGTCAACAAGTGACCGAATAGCATAGCTACACCGTTGCATGCATCGTTTTCTGTTGCCACAACAAATGCCTCACGAATACCGTTCCAGTCGAATGATGTATTAAGCAATGCTTCTGAATAGTCACCGTTTGGATAGAAGTCAGTCCACTGACGCTGTCCCTGGAAACCTGCAGCTATTGCATTATGTCCTAGGGCTTCTTCCTTGAATCCCATCTCCTTCAGTTTAGGATTACCTGTCATAAGATCGCGCATGATGATAGTCATCTTGACGATAAATTCCCAATCAGCATCCTTTTCTTCACGAGTCTTTTTCTTTGCATCTACATTGAAATCATTGCCTTCGTTCTTCTTGCAATATTTTTCTGTCCATGCCATAGCCTTGGCAAATTCTTCCTTATCATATATGCCTTCAGTCATACGACGGATAATTTCAGTCAAGTCAACAGACTCATTACGCATTCCAAGGTATTCCTGGAAGAAATCCGGATTTACGATAGAACCTGCAATACCCATTGACACACTACCCATAGAAAGGTAAGACTTGCCGCGCATTGTAGCCACAGCCTGTGCCGCACGAGCAAAACGAAGTATCTTTTCCGCTACATCAGCAGGGATTGTATTATCTTCAATATCCTGTACATCGTGACCATAGATACCGAATGCAGGCAAACCTTTCTGTGCATGACCAGCAAGTACAGCAGCCAGATAAACGGCTCCCGGTCTTTCAGTTCCGTTAAATCCCCAAACAGCCTTTGGATAATAAGGATTCATATCCATAGTTTCAGCACCATAGCACCAGCAAGAAGTAACTGTGATAGTAGCACCTACACCTTCACGTTCGAATTTCTCTGCACAAGCTGCACTTTCAGCCACACGGCCAATTGTAGAGTCAGCGATTACACATTCCACCGGACTTCCGTCACCATTCTTAAGATTAGAAGAAATAAGTTCTGCCACAGCCTTGGCAAGATTCATTGTTTTTTCTTCAAGACTTTCACGAACACCACCCTGACGTCCGTCGATTGTGGGACGAATCCCGATTTTCGGATAATTTTTCATTGTTACAATAGTTTTTAAAGTTTATACTCAAAATATCTTTAGTTATACTCTTTTTCATTACAGCCATGCCGAACTGTGCTGAACCGTGCTGAAAACAAACAGCACAAGTAGAACAACTGTCCGTTATGTTTGTCATATTTAATATTATACTGAATTACGAAGATGAACCTCAGTAGGAAGATACTCACGAACTGTTTCTCCACTAAGAATAAACTTTGCCGCCTTTTTCCCCATATCATCCCAGTTTATACTCAGTGCCGTGATTCCGTCGTCTATTACCTCATATGCTGGAGTATCATTATACGCTATCAGACCGAAATCCCGTCCGCACTTCATTCCCTTTTCTCTGCTTCTCTTTATTATATTTACAACATCTGTCTGCCTGATTACAATATACACAGTTCCGGATTCTATGTCGTCGATATCTTCTATGCCGGACACCTCAGAAATAAAATCATTGTCATGGGAATATTGTCTGAAACTTTCTGCCGATACCTGCGGATGCTTTGAACCTACAGGCAGATGAAATATTATTTTGCGGTATTTCTTCAGCCTCTCTGTCAGCTGCGACAATGCACCATAAAAAGCATCATCGAAATTCTGACATATATAAGAATAGTTTTCTTTCTCGAATTTGCCGAAATCCAACAATAACAGGCGCGAAGGAGTTATTCTATTGAATAACGGCGAGAACTTCTCATTGTCAAAATTCATTACTACATAGTAATTGTAACGCCCTATGGCTTCATGCAATACTGTATTGAAAATATGTTCATTGTACTGATGAAACCATAAATCAACCTTATAGGATGTTGAAAGTTTTCTTACGAAACTATTATAAAGCGTATTCTTGAAAGGAGAATATTCGTCAAGCAGAAGAAATATCTTTTCCTGGCGGTTGGTCACATAATAGCCTTTGCCGGGAGTAGAATCAATCAGCTTTCTCTCGCGCAAATCGGAGAATGCCTTGAAAACAGTATCACGCGAAACATTGTACGCCCTGCTCAGATAGTTAATGGAAGGCAGACTGGTGTCTGTCTTATACTTACCCATCATGATATCCTGTTCGATGATATCTGACAGTTGTTTTACCTTCGTGGACTGTTGCCCGAAACTAACTTTTTTATCCATATTCAAAGCGTCCAACTGTGCTGAACTGTTCTGATGCAAAGGAATGAATTTATTTTTGTTCGGCAAAAAGATATCAGTATGTTTAAAAGCAGTTTTTACAAAGATTTTTTACCAATAAAAAATGCCCCGTCATTTGAACCAAAACGACGAAGCGTTTAAGGTCAAACGACGAAGCATTTTAATTATGGCAAGTTAGCGGGCGAAGACCGTTGATATTTCGCCTGTATTTTTAATGTATCAATGTATTTGTTCCTTCGACTATCTCACCATATGAGAACACACATCTTACGTTTACATCTTTGTCGAGAATTACGATATCGGCATCCTTTCCTCTCTGCAATGTTCCCTTGCAGTTATCAATGCCAATAATCTTTGCAGGTGTCTCTGAAGCCATTCTTACAGCGTCTTCAAGAGGGATACCGGCTTTCTTGACCATAGTCCAAACAAGTTTGTCCATAGTTGCCAGGCTTCCGGCCAAGGATGAATGATCGGCCAACTTGCAGACTTCATTCTCTATCACATAGCGCGGATCGTCCACTTCACCATCGAATGCAGCATATTTTAAAGCATCTGTCACAAGGCATGTCTGCTCTACTCCCTTCAACTTATAGACAAGCTTAAGAATAGTGGCAGGAAGATGTCTTCCATCGGCTATAACCTCTACAGACATTCCGTCAGTAAGATAAACGCTCTCTACAGTTCCTTCATACTTATACTCTCTGCGCTTATGGAATCCCGGCATAGCATTGTAGAAATGTGCCGCATGAGTAAAGCCTGAGGCAAACGCTTTCTTTATGTCTTCATATTCCGCCTCTGTATGGGTAATGGCTGTCAATATACCTCTGGAAGAAACATATTTACCAAATTCGTATCCTCCCTCTATCTCAGGACTGATATCCCAACGCTTGACACATGAAGTGGAATCCAGCAATGCAGCATATTCATCCTTATTAGGAATTGACAAGTATTCTCCCCACTGCGAACCTGCCATCTTAGGATTCAGATAAGGGCCTTCAATATGTAACCCACGGATTACCTTATCTGTTTTCATCAACTCTTCGCAAACCTTTGCAGCCTTTGCTATATTTTCAAAGGTAGTGGAAGTCAAAGTAGGAAAAACAGATGTGGCGCCATGTAGCAAATGAGCTTTTGTAGCTGTT
Organism: Candidatus Phocaeicola faecipullorum; assembly: GCA_018884025.1. Classification (GTDB taxonomy): domain Bacteria; phylum Bacteroidota; class Bacteroidia; order Bacteroidales; family Bacteroidaceae; genus Phocaeicola; species Phocaeicola faecipullorum. The sequence continues at coordinate 34,691 of JAHLFB010000067.1, read as the reverse complement.
TCGAATGCTTCAGGAGTGGCTTCGGTATAATCGCTGCCTCCGCCTCCATGAATATGCATACCCACAAATCCAGGCACAATATTCATTCCCTTCACATCTATAACCTTCGCTCCTATTACAGCCAAATCGCTGTTGGTAACTTCCAATATCTTGCCATTGCTAATAAGAACGGAACCATCTTTAATCCATCCCTGTGGTGTCAGGATATTTCCGTTTATCAATTGAGTCAGCATAATTCTTATGATTTTATTATTTTAATCAGAATAATTTATTGGTACCTTCCACCAATTCTCCCATAGACCATACAGCACGTACGTTAAGATCTCTGTCCAAAGCAAGGATATCAGCGTCCTTTCCTCTTTCCAAAGTACCTTTTCTATCCAATACACCCATTATTCTGGCCGGTGTCTCAGATACCATCCTCATCGTATCTTCCAAAGGTATCTCGGCTTTCTGAACCATTGTCTGTATCAGGCGGTCCATTGTAGCAATACTTCCGGCAAGAGCGGAACGGTCGGCCAACTTACATACTCCGTCTTCTATTATAACACGAGGGTCGAACGCCTCTTTACTGTCACTTGCAGCACATGCCAATGCGTCAGTAATCAACGCTGTTCTTTCCACACCCTTTATCTTGTGAACAAGGCGAAGAATTGTCGGAGGCACATGAATACCGTCGGCAACAACCTCTACTGTCATATCATCTATAAGGTATATACTTTCTACGGTACCTTCATATTTGTACTCCCTGCGCTTGTGGAAACCTGGCATTGCATTATAGAAATGTGTAGCGTGTGTATATCCGGCCTCATAACCAGTCAGAATATCTTCGTATTCGGCCTGAGTATGTCCAACAGCCGCCAGAATACCCTTAGAAGTAATATATTTCGCAAATTGCATTGCACCCGGAAGTTCAGGTGCGGCATCCCAACGTTTAATGCAGTTTGTTTCTTCAAGCAAAGGGATATATTCCTCAGGATCAGGATTCTTTATATTTTCAGGCATCTGTCCACCTGCCATTTTCATATTGAAATAGTGACCTTCAAGGTGCAAACCAAGAACAGGACTGTTCTTTTCCTGCATCAACTTTTCAGTGGTTGCAGCAGCTGCACGTATCATTGGAATTGTAGAAGATGAAAGAGTAGGGAAAATACTTGTAGTACCATGTTGCATATGAGCCTTTATAGCTGTTCTGAATGCATCCTCAGAACCTTCCATAAAATCTCTTCCGCCACCACCGTGAACATGAATTTCAACTCCGCCCGGTACTATATACATACCTTTGGCATCAATCAGTTTCGCTCCAAAAATGGCAAGATCACAATTGGTAACCTCAAGAATCTTATTGTCGCTTATAATTACAGAACCGTCTTTAAGCCAACCTTGTGGCGTTAAAATACGAGCATTAATTATTTGGGTTAACATAATATATAGTGATTAGTTTCTTATTTATTTTCTTATATGCCGCAAATTTAATCAATATTTATCATATCACATTACTAATTGTATGATTTTTTTAATATATACCATTCGTTTAAGTCTCCGGTTTAATATTAATGTAATACGCTACAATAAGTATCAGTATTTTAACAGTGAAACAGGGAATGCAAGTCCAAAATGATTTTTTAATAAAATAAAAATGTGAAACATTAGAAATAATGAATTATTATTTGTAACTTTGTCGCCCGATTTATATAGTGTTGAGACTTGGAAAGGATAGAATTATACAATATAGATTTAAAGAATATGCGAGAAACATCCGCCAGTTATAAATATAAAGTGGATGATGATTTCTTTAAATTGATAGAGGCGCCCGGAATAGAAAAAGGGAAACTCGATGTTTCTTTAACCGTAAAGAAAGGTATAAGCGCATATGAGTTGAACTTTCATATCGAGGGGGTTGTTATAGGTATATGCGACAGATGTCTCGACGAAGTGGAGGTGAGCGTTGACACCGACAATGTTTTAAAAGTAAAACTGGGAGCCGAATTTTCCGACGAGGAAGAAATACTGGTAATCCCTGAAGCCGAAGGCATAATAAATGTTGCCTGGTACATATATGAGTTTGCATATCTTAGTCTCCCATACAGGATAGTGCACGAAGAAGGAGAGTGTAACGAACAGATGCAGGAGAAACTTAACGGTTTAATGAGATATGAAAACGGCAACGAGGAAGGAAGCGATGATGAGTTTGTAGAAGAGGAAGAAAAAGAGACTGACCCTCGTTGGAACGCACTGAAGAAAATATTAAATAATAATTAAATAAAGTTTTAGTAAAATGGCACATCCTAAAAGAAGACAATCAAAAACGAGAACTGCTAAGAGAAGAACTCATGATAAAGCAGTTGCTCCTACTTTGGCTATTTGCCCAAACTGCGGCGAATGGCATGTGTATCACACAGTATGTGGAGCTTGCGGCTACTACAGAGGTAAATTAGCAATCGAAAAAGAAGCTGCTCTATAATAAGCAGAGTTTTATCATGGACAGTTTATGTTCTTGAGAAATAAAGCCGGAGGGCTTCGGCTCTTCGGCTTTATTTTTTAGGATTAAAACTAAAATTCGTAGTGATGGAAAAAATTAATGCAGTAATTACAGGAGTCGGGGGCTACGTCCCTGACTACGTTCTTACAAACGAAGAATTATCAAGAATGGTCGATACAAACGACGAATGGATAATGACACGTATCGGCGTAAAAGAACGGCGCATTCTTAATGAAGAAGGTTTGGGAACATCATACATGGCACGTAAGGCAGCCAAGCAATTAATGCAGAAAACTAATTCGGATCCAGATTCTATAGATTGCGTAATAGTAGCGACAACTACTCCTGACTATCACTTCCCTTCTACTGCATCTATTTTATGCGATAAGTTGGGACTTAAAAATGCCTATGCATTCGATCTTCAGGCTGCATGTAGCGGTTTCCTGTACGCCATGGAGACGGCAGCAAGCATGATACAGTCCGGAAGACACAAAAAAATCATAATAGTCGGAGCCGACAAGATGTCGTCAATGGTCAACTATTCAGACCGCGCCACATGCCCTATTTTCGGAGACGGTGCCGCGGCCTGCATGGTAGAAGCAACTACAGAAGACTATGGGATTATGGATTCCATACTTCGTACAGACGGCAAAGGCCTGCCGTTCCTCCATATGAAAGCCGGAGGCTCGGTTTGCCCTCCTTCATATTTTACAATAGACAATAAAATGCACTATCTGTATCAGGAAGGAAGAACCGTTTTCAAATACGCAGTATCAAACATGTCAGACGTTACAGAACAGATAGCAATGAGAAACGGTCTTGACAAAGACAATATAGATTGGATTGTACCTCATCAGGCTAATCTCAGAATTATCGACGCTGTAGCTTCAAGACTTAATGTTCCTATAGAGAAAGTAATGCTCAACATCCAACGTTACGGTAACACAAGTGCGGGAACATTGCCTCTGTGCTTGTGGGATTACGAGAAACAGCTGAAAAAAGGAGACAACATAATCTTCACAGCATTCGGTGCCGGATTTACTTGGGGAGCAGCTTATGTTAAGTGGGGATATGACGGAAATAAGTAATATTTGAATACAAACAAATATACAAAAAAAACGCATCCCGGACAGATGCGTTTTTTTGTATTCACAACATAAATTTTAATTATGCATAAAGCCGGATTTGTAAATATAGTCGGTAACCCCAATGTGGGTAAATCAACTTTGATGAATTTGCTTGTGGGAGAAAGAATTTCCATAGCAACATTCAAAGCCCAGACAACACGCCACCGTATTATGGGAATACTGAATACGGAGGACATGCAGATTGTATTTTCTGACACACCGGGGGTGTTAAAACCTAACTACAAACTTCAGGAGTCGATGCTGAACTTCTCACAATCGGCATTGGTTGACGCTGATGTGCTGCTATATGTTACAGATACGGTAGAGAAACCGGACAAGAACTCCGATTTCATGGAAAAAGTGCGCAACATTAAGGTGCCAGTACTATTGCTAATCAACAAAATAGATCTTATAAATCAGGATTTATTGATTAAACTGGTAGAAGAATGGCACGAAATGTTACCGGATGCCGAAATTATCCCAATATCGGCAAAAGCCAAATTCAACACTGATGTGGTAATGAAACGAATCAAGGAACTTATTCCGGATTCGCCTCCGTATTTCGACAAAGACCAGTGGACTGACAAACCGGCACGTTTCTTTGTAACAGAAATAATAAGAGAGAAAATACTTTTGTATTATGACAAGGAAATACCTTACTCGGTAGAAGTAGTTGTCGAAAAGTTCAAGGAGGATGCCAAGAGTATCCACATCAATGCGGTAATCTATGTTGAGCGCGACTCACAAAAAGGTATTATCATAGGACACCAGGGCAAGGCTTTAAAGAAAGTAGCCACTGAATCCAGAAAAACTCTTGAACACTTCTTCGGAAAATCAATCTATCTGGAGACATTCGTAAAAGTGGACAAGGACTGGAGAAGCTCTGATAAGGAGTTAAAGAATTTTGGTTATCAATTAGATTAATCACCGGCTGGGACAGCCGTAAACAATAATAAATATGGGAAATTTAGTCGCTATCGTTGGACGTCCTAATGTAGGAAAGTCAACACTTTTTAACCGTCTTACCAAGACACGTCAGGCCATAGTAAACGAACAGGCCGGCACAACCCGCGACCGCCAATATGGTAAATCTGAATGGCTGGGCAAAGAATTCTCTGTGGTTGATACCGGAGGATGGGTAGTAAACTCTGATGATATATTTGAAGAAGAAATCCGCAAACAGGTTCTTCTGGCAGTGGATGAAGCTGATGTAATATTGTTCCTTGTGGATGTCATGAATGGAGTAACCGACTTGGACATGGAGGTTTCAAAAATATTGAGACGCTCAAAAAAGCCAGTCATAATGGTTGCCAACAAGACCGACAATAACGAATTGCAATATAACGCAGCCGAGTTCTACTCTTTGGGACTTGGCGATCCGTATTGTATCTCCGCACTCAGCGGAAGCGGAACAGGCGATTTGCTGGACCTCATAGTTTCAAAATTCAAAAAAGATGCCGACGAAACATTTGAAGAAGAAATCCCAAGATTTGCAGTGGTTGGAAGACCTAACGCGGGAAAATCTTCAATCATAAACGCATTTATAGGAGAAGAAAGAAACATAGTAACAGAAATTGCCGGAACAACACGCGATTCAATATATACAAGATACGACAAGTTTGGTTTTGACTTCTATCTGGTTGACACAGCCGGAATAAGAAAGAAAAACAAGATAAGCGAAGATCTGGAGTATTATTCAGTAATACGTTCTATCCGAGCAATAGAGAACTCAGACGTATGTATCCTGATGCTTGATGCTACAAGGGGCATAGAAGGCCAAGACCTGAATATTTTCAGCCTTATACAACGAAACCAGAAAGGATTGGTGGTCGTAGTAAACAAATGGGACCTGATAGAAGAAAAGACTGTAAAGGTGATGAAGAATTACGAAGATGCCATACGCAACAGATTTGCACCTTTCACAGACTTCCCTATAATTTTTGCGTCTGCCTTGACCAAACAGCGTATTCTTAAAGTGCTGGAAACAGCAAAAGAGGTTTACAAGGCTAAAACGACAAAAATACCTACAGCCCGCCTCAACGAAGAGTTGTTACCTCTTATAGAAGCATACCCGCCACCATCAAACAAGGGAAAATATATAAAGATTAAGTACATCACGCAATTACCTAATACACAGATACCGTCGTTTGTATTCTTTGCGAACTTACCTCAGTATGTAAAAGAACCGTACAAACGTTTCCTGGAAAACAAGATTAGGGAACGCTGGAATCTATGTGGTACTCCTATCAATATCTTTATAAGACAGAAATAAGACATAAATAAAAATCCCCAGGGTTACATAAACCTTGGGGATTTTCTTATCTATAAACAACTGTTATTTGTTATCTTTCTGACGGATTTCCACACGGCGTATTTTTCCGCTGATAGTCTTAGGAAGCTCATCCACAAACTCTATCACACGAGGATATTTGTATGGAGCTGTAACACGCTTCACGTGGTCCTGAAGTTCCTTAATCAAAGCATCGCCAGCTTTATCCTTATAATCCTTGGCAAGGATAATTGTGGCCTTAACTACCTGTCCGCGGATTTCGTCAGGAACACCTGTTATGGCACATTCAACCACTGCCGGGTGTGTCATCAACGCGCTTTCCACTTCAAACGGACCTATACGGTAACCGGAACTCTTGATTACATCATCAGCACGGCCAACAAACCAGTAATATCCGTCTTCATCACGCCATGCCACGTCGCCAGTGTAATAAACTCCGTCATGCCATGCCTCTTTTGTTAGTTCAGGAGCACGATAATACTCTTTGAACAATCCTAATGGCTTGCCATGGTTTGTACGAACCACAATCTGTCCCTGCTCGCCATCTTCAGCACTGCGTCCATCAGGTTTGATAAGGTCTATCTCATACTGTGGATTAGGTACACCCATACTTCCAGGTTTTGGTTCCATCCATGGGAATGTGGCAAGCGTCAGTGTAGTTTCTGTCTGTCCGAAACCTTCCATCAGACGTATTCCTGTTATCTTGAGGAACGTTTCATAAACAGAGTAGTTCAAAGCCTCGCCGGCAGTGGTACAGTATTCCAATGATGAAAGATCGTACTTGGACAGGTCTTCACGGATAAGAAAACGGTATATTGTAGGAGGCGCACAAAGAGATGTGATATGATAGTCGTGTATCTTCTGAAGGATATCTGCAGGAGTAAACTTCTCATGGTCATATACGAAAACGGTTGCACCGGCTATCATCTGTCCGTACAATTTTCCCCAAACAGCTTTACCCCATCCGGTATCGGCAATTGTAAGATGCAGGCTGTCTCTATGCAAATTGTGCCAAAAACTTCCTGTAACGATGTGTCCCAACGGATAAGTAAAGTCATGTGCCACCATCTTCGGTTCGCCTGTAGTTCCGGATGTGAAGTACATCAATGATATATCGTCATTGGTATTTACATGCTCAGGACGTACAAAAGGAGCCGCATTATCTATTCCCTTATGGAAATCAAGGAAACCTTCAGGAATATCAGGACCTATGCTCACGAGTTTCTCTACTGTAGGAGAATCTGGCATAGCATCTATCACATGCTTTGTAATCACTTCTTCACCCGCCATGACAATCATCTTGATAGATGCGGCATTACAGCGGTAAACGATGTCTTTCTTTGTAAGAAGATGTGTTGCTGGTATTACAACAGCGCCTAGCTTGTGAAGAGCAATAATGGAATACCAGAATTCATAACGGCGTTTCAGTATAAGCATAACTTTGTCGCCATGTCCTATACCCAGGCTCTGGAAATAAGATGCTGTCTGGTCTGTATATTTCTTAAGATCGGCATACGAAAAATGAATACAAGCACCCTTATCATTTGTCCATAAGATTGCTTCCTTGTCCGGTTCCTCTGCCGCCCATGCATCTACGACATCGTAACCGAAATTGAAGTTTTCAGGAACTTCAATCTTGAAGTTTTTTATAAAATCCTCCTGCGAGGTAAAATGTGTTTGTTTTACAAATCTCTCTAACATATTGTTGTTTCTGATTATTGCATTACTATAGCTAAAAATCTCACGTTATTACCATCAAGTGCCTTCATTCCGTGAGGCAGAGACGAATCGAAATACAGGCTGTCACCTGGATTGAGTATGAGTTCCTTACCATTGATATTAAGTAACAGACGTCCTTCAATCACCATATTGAATTCCTGTCCCGAATGAGTATTAAAATATATAGGTGTAGTTTCCGGTTTTGGCTCTACTGTCACAATAAACGGATCTGCAATCCTGTTTTTAAATCCGGAAGCCAATGATTCATATTTATATGCTTTTGTTCTTTCTACAGAAATACCCGTTCCTCTGCGTGTAAGAAAATATGAACGCATATGAGGTTCCTCTCCGAACATAAGCTCATCCAATGAAACACCAAACTGGGTTGAAATCTTCTGGAGAGTACTCACAGAAAGATCTGTTTCGCCACTTTCCATAGCTATGTACTGTTCCGGAGTCACTCCAATTTGTTCTGCAACCTGCTCCACTGTCAGGTCTAGAGCATCGCGCAATCCCTGTAGGCGCATTGCTATTTGTTTTATCTGTTCATCCATAGTTGTTAAATTATTTGCCACAAAAATACAAAAAAGTATGACATTATGAAAGCTATTCTAAATATAAATAATCATAATGTACAAGATAAGGTTTACCATGAATACCTATAACCGACTTCGCATCTGCCGATGACATGCTTACCCTTCCCACACCTATTTTTTCATCATCAGGATTTACTATTGTTACTATATCATCCTTCTCAAAATCGCCAATAATATCAATAACTCCTACTGGAAGAAGACTTACAGCCTTATCACCACGCAATTTGTCGGCTGCTTTATGATTGACAACAATCTTACCTTTTGAAAATCCGTCACTGTGGGCAATCCATTTCTTTATGCTGGACACTTCGTTCTCGGCCGGAACAAACTTCGTACATACTGTTCCTTCAGGATTAGAAATCAAATCAATCAGTATATTGTCTTTCTTTCCATTGGCTATAAATACTGTAATTCCCTCATCTGCCACCTTGCGGGCAATGCTGCTTTTGGTGAGCATACCTCCCCTTCCGAATCCTGATTTCTCGGTACTGATATAATCCGATAAGTCCTTGCCCTGTTCCACTTCTCTGATAACAGTCACTCCAGGCTGTGAAGGAGCGCCATTATATATACCGTCGATATTGCTAAGAATAACCAATGCCTGTACATCCATCATGGCTGCAATCAGTCCTGAAAGTTCATCATTATCGGTAAACATAAGTTCCGTAACAGAGATAGTGTCATTCTCATTCACTATGGGAATAACGTCATTATCCAGCATCACCTGCATACAGTTACGCTGATTGAGATAATGTCGCCTTGTGGAGAAACTTTCCTTGGTTGTAAGCACCTGACCTACCGTAATTCCATGTTCGCGAAAAAGTTCGTAATATCTGTTTATCAGCTTGGCCTGTCCTACAGCCGAGAACAACTGGCGGCTGTCAACACTATCAAGCTTGCGCAAAGGCTTTACCTCACTGCGTCCGGAAGCCACCGCTCCCGATGATACAAGCACTATTTCAATTCCTGCCCTATGAAGTTCTGCTACCTGGTCAACCAATGCAGACATTCGCGTAACATCGAGCGTACCATCCTTGCGTGTAAGCACGTTACTGCCAATCTTTACCGCTATTCTTTTGTATTTACATTCCATACATTTTCAGGTTTCATATATATTAATGACGCAAATATAGAATTTTACCAATATTATATTACAAAAATATGTAAATATTTTATTTCATATTACTTATTGATACAAATCAAACTGTATTGACGATATTTTTCGTACATTTGTATGACATTATTATATACCTCAATTATGATTAAAGCTATATTTTTCGACATTGACGGAACACTGGTTTCATTCAAGACACACAGAGTACCGGAATCAACCAAACAGGCACTTAAAGAGTTAAGAGAAAAAGGTATAAAGGTATTTATCGCTACAGGACGCCCGAAATTGCTTATAAACAATCTTGAAGATCTTGAATTCGACGGATATATAACCCTGAACGGTGCCCACTGCTTTACTGCCGACCATAAGGATATATACAAGGGACTGATACCAGCCGAAGATATAGAAAGAGTTGTAGAATATACTAAGAGCCACGACTATCCGTTCGTCTTTGTACACGACAACCAATGGTTTATCACAAAAGTGGATAAGGCTGTGGAAGACATAGCTAAACTGATAGAGATTTCTATACCTCCTGTTAAACCGGGAGAAGAAGCACTCGGAAAAGATATTCTCCAGATAATGGGCTACTTCCCTACAGAAGCCGATGAAGAAATTTTCGGCAAGATACTTACCCACTGCGAAACGATGAGATGGCACCCGCTATTTGCCGACATCATAAACAAAGGAACAAGCAAAAGCCGCGGCATAGACGAAGTTATTAAGCATTACGGCATAAAGCTTGAAGAAACAATGGCTTTCGGCGATGGCGGAAACGATATTAACATGCTTGAACATGCCGGAATTGGTGTTGCCATGGGTAATGCATCTGATACAGTCAAGGCGTCTGCAGACTATATTACGTCATCAGTGGATGATAACGGCATCATCAATGCTTTGAGACATTTCAATATATTATAATACTCAACGCAGCATTACCACACGACGCAAGATAAGTTGTTTATACTGCCTTTTCATATCATCGGGCAAAAAGGAATTATCAATCAGCTCAAACCACTTGGGCAAGGCACGGCTGAAACGACGGGAAAGATTCTCAATAACTTTCTCGTCAACTCCCGATGCTGTTATCGCCTTGTAAAAATCAACTTTACGCAGACGGCTTTTCTTTCCGTTTAAGGTAAGAGCAAGTTCCTCTGTATCTTCCGGCATAACAAGATTTGTAGAAAGCATATCATAAGCCGGTGTAAGTGTGTATCCACCAATCTGATTATAAAGAGAGAAGTTTTTAAGATGCATGTCGGCATTGCCGGTTATCCAACAGAATACTACAACCTCCCAAAAGTTTATCACATCAAGTTGCGGTGCAGAAGAGTAACGACGGATAAGTTTGGCAATCTGTTCATATGAGCCCTTATATTTATACTCTGTCAGCCTTTCAGAGAGCTGACACATATCCTCCATGGCTATTTTACTACCGTCAGACTGTCGGTCTATACGACGGGTGATATAACACAGTTCGCCATCGCTGAAACGTATCAAGCTATGAGGTACTACATTGATTTTCGCAGCCTCGGCAAGATGCATGGTGACATCCTCCAGTTCCGGCAAAGCGCGATAAGAGTGTGTCTGAGGCTTCAGAATGAAACGCCCCCAAAGTCCAACTATTGTAAAGCGGTCAGGTTCATTGCGTCCGCCACGGTTAATATCGAGCGATAACTTGGCCTGTACACCTGTCAGTGTAGTCTGACTGCGTACTACCTGACGAGCCAGATCACCCAATTGGGCACGTACATATGGCAACTCAGGAGCAGTACGAGTTCCGAAAAATTTCTTGGCACATGCAGGATGGAAATCCTTCATGCCTTCTCCTAATTCCTTATAACAATACAGGCATCTGCTCATAATTTCTCCTCCTCAATTTCGTCGTCGGGTATTACACTTACAGCTCCAATACAATCTTTGCAACAAGCCAAAAGAAGCGACATACGGTCCCGCTGGTTTATTTTCCAACTTCGCTCTGCAATATCAAGCAACCATCCTTCAGGTATCAGCCCGTCAAAGAAAGGGAACAGTACCATATCGTGAAACGGTTTCTCTCCAAGAGGAAGTGTCAGACTGACTGCGGCTGCATCCGGCAGCTTCAGATAATCAGTATCATATGTAAAGGTGAATCCGTTTTCGTCTTCCACCAGTCTGCCTGCCAAACGGTCATGCAGAAATACTTTTGCGCGTTTCATTACTTATCCTCCTTTGATTTTAGACTCAGTTCAACCGGACCTACCTGACGACCGAAAAGGCTTAGCACCTGATTCACCTTATCCATACGCAAAGTCTGCTTACCTTGTTCCAAATCACGAACAAAGCGTAAACCAACTCCTGACTTATCGGCCAAATCCACTTGCGTCAATCCGAACTGCCGACGCATCTCCTTTACAAAATCCGCAATTATTGTATATTCCATAATTATACCCTTTCGGGTACAAATATAATAAATCATTCGACAAATTATACCTTTTAGGGTATAATTAACCATATCACATCATTTTTTATACCCAAACGGGTATAGTCGGTTATTACTAAACTGTCATAGTCAGTTTTGCCAGATAATCATAATGCTCTCCAGCGCAAACAAGTTCAGCTTTAAAACCAAACTGAGACGCATAAAAATTCAGAGTTTCATAATCAATATACAACCACTTGAAGGGGTCACCTTTTATCTGCTTATACTGCATACTGAACTCTATCTCACCATAATAATCGGCTGCCAAATCAATAAGCATACTTCCGTCCTCATCCTCAAACAGGTATTTCAAATCGCTCGAATCCATAAGGACACATCCACCAGGGTTTAACAGTTCTTTCATACGGGTAAAGAAAGCTTCCATATTCTGTAAAGAACCAATTATTCCGGAACCGTTCATCAACATCAAAATAGTATCGTAACCTCCCACAAATGAATGATCAAACAAGTTTACCAAGCTGGCATTAACACCACTTTCCTCCATGACCTTTACGGACAAAGGAGAAATATCAATGGCCTCAACCTGTTTACCCATATCCTGCAAGGCTATAGAATGACACCCGCTCCCCGCACCTACATCAAGAATTCTGCCATAAGCCATATCCAAAGCTTTTCTCTCTAATTCTGGCATTTCGTCGTATTCACGAAAAAGAGTCTCTACCGGTATCTCATCTTCATCAAATTGCGGCGAGAAAACTCTTAATTTCCCCGCTTTACCTTTATCAAAAAAATCGTATATGGCCGCCCCCATCGGGTCTTTGCCAACTTCAAGTAATCCTAAACTCATATACATTATTAATATTAATACGACAAAGTTACTAAAAACTTATACATATACCATCACAATGATTATTTATGCACTATTTTCACATTTTTTACGAATAAACACATAAAAAACTCTTTTTTTATGCATGAATTTAAATAAATAGGTGTATATTTGCGTCCAACATAGAATAATTATACAATGAAAAGTAAGAACACAAGGCTTGACGCCATAAAAATGATTATCTCCGTAAAAGAAATCGGAAGCCAGGACGAGTTGTTGCGCGAACTCACCAAGGAAGGCTTTGCCCTGACACAGGCCACACTATCAAGAGATCTGAAACAACTGAAAGTGGCCAAGGCGGCAAGCATGAACGGAAACTATGTATATGTTCTCCCGAACAACACCATGTACAAGCGAATGTCAAACCCACCGGGGGCTATGGAAATGATGCGCCACAACGGGTTCATAGGCATTGAATTTTCCGGAAACATAGCGGTAATAAAAACACGACCAGGATATGCAAGCAGCCTGGCATACGACATTGACGACCACAACTTCACGGAAATAATAGGAACTATAGCGGGAGACGATACCATAATGATGGTGATAAGAGAAGGATTCTCCAGACAGAACGTAATGGAAACACTCAGACAGATAATTCCTAACATTAACTGACATAAAACCAACCGATAAACGGAAATATAACAGCTAAAGAAGCGACATACAGAAAAAAGATGGAAAAAGACAAACAAATAGACGTAATGGTGGCAGACGCTTCACACGAAAAATACGTGGATTATATACTTGACACCATAAGAGAAGCAGCAAAAGTACGTGGAACAGGTATAGCAGAACGTACACATGAGTATGTAGCCACAAAAATGAAAGAAGGAAAGGCGATAATAGCCCTATGCGGCGACGACTTTGCCGGATTTACCTACATAGAGTCATGGGGTAACAAGCAGTATGTGGCTACATCAGGACTTATAGTCCACCCGAAATACCGCGGATTAGGACTGGCCAAGAGAATAAAGCACGCATCGTTCACTCTGGCCCGCCTGCGATGGCCAAAGGCAAAAATATTCAGTCTTACTTCAGGAGCGGCGGTAATGAAGATGAATACCGAACTGGGATACGTACCGGTAACGTTCAATGAACTAACAGACGACGAAGCGTTCTGGAAAGGATGCGAGGGATGCATAAACCACGAAATACTGATGGCGAAAAAAAGAAAGTTCTGTATCTGCACCGCAATGCTGTATGATCCGGCATTACATCAGGACGACAAGGTAAATAACTTCTAATTGTAAGTTTTTGAGTTTGTCAGTTCTTAAGTTGGTAGATGATAACAGGACTTAAAAACTAAAAACTCACAAACTAAAAAACTAAAAAACTAAAAGAACATATATGGAAAAGAAGAAAGTAGTAGTCGCATTCAGCGGCGGGCTGGACACATCGTTCACAGTGATGTATCTGGCTAAGGAAAAAGGATATGAAGTATATGCGGCATGTGCCAACACCGGAGGTTTCAGCCCGGAACAGCTGAAACAGAACGAAGAGAACGCATACAAGTTAGGAGCCGTAAAATATGTTACTCTTGACGTTACACAGGAATACTACGAAAAGAGTTTGAAATATATGGTTTTCGGTAACGTTCTTCGTAACGGTACATATCCTATTTCAGTAAGTTCTGAACGTATCTTCCAGGCATTGGCTATTGCACGTTATGCCAACGAAATAGGCGCACACGCCATAGCACACGGTTCTACAGGTGCCGGTAACGACCAGGTTCGTTTCGATATGACTTTCCTTGTTATGGCTCCTGGTGTTGAAATCATCACACTTACACGCGATATGGCTTTAAGCCGTGAATACGAAATCAACTACTTGAAAGAACATGGCTTCGAAGCAGACTTCACAAAACTGAAATACTCTTACAATATAGGTATATGGGGTACTTCCATCTGTGGTGGAGAAATCCTGGACTCTACTCAGGGATTGCCTGAAAGCGCATATCTGAAGCAGGTCAAGAAAACAGGTTCGGAAGAACTTAGACTAGAATTCAAGAAAGGTGAAATCTGTGCAGTAAACGGTGAACAATTCGATGACAAGATTAAGGCTATCCAGAAAATAGAAGAAATAGGTGCCGCTTACGGTATCGGTCGCGATATGCACGTAGGTGATACTATCATCGGTATCAAGGGACGTGTAGGATTTGAAGCTGCAGTTCCTATGCTTATTATCGGTGCGCACAAGTTCCTGGAGAAATACACTTTGAGCAAATGGCAGCAGTACTGGAAAGATCAGGTAGCTAACTGGTATGGTATGTTCCTTCACGAAAGCCAGTATCTGGAACCTGTTATGCGTGACATCGAAGCTATGCTTACAGAAAGCCAGCGTAACGTAAACGGTACTGTAATCCTTGAGTTGCGTCCTTACTGCTTCTCGACTGTAGGTGTTGATTCTAAGGATGACCTCGTAAAGAACAAGTTCGGTGAATACGGTGAAATGCAGAAAGGCTGGACAGCAGATGACGCCAAAGGATTCATCAAAGTTCTTTCTACTCCGCTTAGAGCTTATTACGCTAACCACAAAGACGAGGCTGACATATGATAAAAGCAGGAATCATAGGTGGAGCGGGATATACGGCAGGCGAGCTTATTCGCCTGCTTATCAATCATCCTGATGTAGAGATTACTTTTATAAACAGTTCGAGCAACGCAGGAAACAAAATTACAGATGTTCACGAAGGGCTTTACGGAGAAACTGACCTCACTTTTACTGATGAACTGCCGCTTGACAAGATAGATGTTCTTTTCTTCTGTACAGCCCACGGCGATACAAAGAAGTTCATGGACAGCCACAACGTACCTGAAGACTTGAAGATTATCGACCTGTCTATGGATTATCGTATAAAGAGCGAGGAGCATGATTTCATCTACGGATTACCGGAACTGAACAGACGCGCTATCTGCCATAGCAAGCATGTAGCCAATCCGGGATGTTTTGCCACTTGCATCCAACTGGGACTTCTGCCATTGGCAAAAAACCTAATGCTGAACGATGACATCATGGTTAATGCCATAACAGGCAGCACTGGCGCAGGAGTAAAACCGGGAGCTACAAGCCATTTCAGCTGGCGCAACAACAACATGAGCATATACAAGCCGTTCCAGCATCAGCATGTGCCGGAGATAAAACAGTCTCTATGCCAGCTTCAGAACAGTTTCGATTCTGATATAGATTTCATTCCATACAGAGGTGATTTCGCCAGAGGTATTTTTGCAACAATAGTTGTAAAGACTAAAGTTGAGCTGGAAGAAATAAAGAAGATGTATGAAGATTACTATGCTGAAGATTCTTTCGTATATATCATAGACAAGAATATAGACCTGAAGCAGGTAGTAAACACCAACAAGTGTCTTATCCATCTTGAGAAGCACGGCGATAAACTGCTTATCGTTTCCTGCATAGATAATCTACTGAAAGGTGCGAGCGGACAGGCTGTACACAACATGAACCTGATGTTCAACCTTGAAGAAACTGTAGGATTGAAACTTAAGCCAAGTGCGTTTTAATCAATTAATAATTAAAGATTAAAAATTAATAATTGTGTGTGTGAAGACAGACCAATCATTAATTCTTAATCCGACACTTGGCTCCTAATTTTTAAATTTTAATTCTTAATTTTTAATTTACGACATGAAACTATTCGACGTATATCCCCTTTTTGATGTAAACATCGTAAAAGGAAAAGGTTGCCATGTGTGGGACGCAAATGGTAATGAATATCTAGACCTGTACGGAGGCCACGCCGTAATATCAATAGGGCATGCACACCCTCACTACGTAGAAGCAGTAAGCAACCAGGTAGCAAAATTAGGATTTTATTCAAATTCTGTCATTAATACCCTGCAACAAGATCTTGCCGACCGTCTTGGCAAAATGTGCGGTTACGACGATTATCAACTGTTTCTTATCAACTCCGGCGCTGAAGCCAACGAGAATGCTCTGAAATTGGCTTCATTCCATAACGGACGTACCAAAGTAATATCTTTTGCAAAGGCATTCCACGGACGTACATCACTGGCTGTGGAGGTAACAAACAATCCTAAAATTATAGCTCCGATAAACAATAACGGACACGTAACATACCTCCCGCTAAACGATACCGAGGCAATGAAAGCAGAACTATCCAAAGGCGATGTGTGTGCTGTAATAATTGAAGGTATCCAGGGTGTAGGCGGCATACAGGTTCCTGACAAAGACTTTATGAAGTCTCTGCGACAGGTTTGTGACGAAAACGGAACTGTCCTTATTTTGGACGAGATACAGTCCGGATATGGCAGAAGCGGAAAATTCTTCGCCCACCAATATTCAGATATAAAACCTGATATCATCACAGTGGCAAAGGGTATAGCTAACGGATTTCCTATGGCGGCTGTTCTTATAAGCCCAAAATTCACTCCTGTTTACGGACAGCTTGGTACTACTTTTGGAGGAAACCATCTGGGATGTGCGGCAGCTATCGCCGTGCTTGACGTTATGAAAGAAGAGAACCTGATTGACAACGCCGCAAAGGTAGGTGCCCACCTGATTGAAGAACTCAAATCATTCAAAGGAATAAAGGAAATACGTGGTGTGGGACTTATGATCGGTATGGAATTTGAAGAACCTATCAAGGAAATACGCAGCAAACTGCTTTTCGAGCAGAAAGTCTTCACCGGGGTGAGCGGCACTAACGTAATCCGTCTTCTTCCGCCACTATGTCTTAGCATGGCCGGGGCTGATGATTTCCTTGACAGACTGCATAAAGTTATTAAATAATAAACGACTATCATGAAAATAGCAATCATCGGTGCCGGAAATATGGGCGGCGCAATAGCACGCGGCCTGGCACACGGACAGTATATTGACGCGAATGATATTACAGTCTCAAATCCTAGTAATGCAAAGCTGGAAAAGCTTAAAGAGGAATACCCGGAAATCCACACGACAAATAACAACAAAGAAGCTGCAGATGGAGCTGATATAGTTATCGTTGCTGTAAAACCGTGGAAAATGGAAGAAGTGCTTAAACCACTGCGTCTCCGCCAGCCACAGGTGCTTGTATCAGTGGCAGCCAGACTTACTTTTGAAGATCTGGCACATTTTGTTGATCCTGAAATGCCGATATTCCGCATTATCCCGAACACAGCCATTGCTATAAATGAGAGTCTTACGCTTATGGCAGCACGTAACGCCTCAGACACACAGACAGATACTATGCTTAAGCTGTTCAATGAAATGGGAGTAGCCATTCTTATAGAAGAGAAACTCTTCCCTGCTGGTACTTCACTAACATCATGCGGCATAGCATATGTCCTGAAATATGTTCAGGCTGCAATGCAGGCAGGTATAGAACTAGGTTTCAAACCTCAGGAAGCAAAGAAGATGGTGGCCCAGACTATGCTCGGCGCAGCCCAGCTCCTGCTTAAAGACGAACAGTCTCATCCGGCTACAGAAATAGAGAAGGTTACTACACCCGGAGGAATAACCATCAAGGGCCTTAACCGCCTGGAACACGACGGTTTTACCTCAGCCGTTATCAATGCTATAAAAGAGAGCTGTATCTGATAATAACTTGATATATATCAATACGCTATATTGACATAATAACGTAACTTTGCATCCGAAAAAATCGAGCAAAAGTGGACAAGGTTATTCAACAGACTAATATTAAAAAGGGACTTACCAAACTGGTAGTCCCTATTTTTATAGAGACGCTCCTTATAATGATGCTGGGAGCCATAGACACAGTAATGCTTAGCCAATACTCTGACGAGAGTGTGGCTGCCGTAGGAGTCGTGAACCAGATAGTAATGTTCGCGTTCCTCATCTTCGAGGTCATAAACATCGGTACTTCTGTACTTTGCTCGCAGTACCTGGGAGCAAAACTCCGGGAAAAGATGGTGCAGGTGGTAGGTGTATCGCTATTGTTAAACCTTGTAGTGGGACTTCTGGTCAGTGCTATACTGCATTTCGGAGCCGTCACGCTTTTGGATTGGATGGGATTACGCCCAGAACTTCTCCAATACGGAATAGGCTATATGGAAATAGTAGGAGCGTTCGCATTCTTCCAGGCCATATCTCTTACAATTTCCGCATCATTGCGAAGCGCAAACAAGGCTATTTATCCTATGCTTGTCACAGTCCTGGTGAATATCATGAACATCATAGGAAACTATATATTGATTTTCGGTAAATTCGGTTTCCCGGCAATGGGCGCCGAAGGTGCGGCTATATCTACCTCAATAGCCAGAGGCGTAAGTATGGTGGTATTGTTCATAATTCTTTTCAGAAAACATATATCAAGATTTCCTCTCGCCCTGTTCAAGCCTTTCCCCTGGATTGAACTTAAGAACCTCCTTAAAATAGGTATTCCGTCTGCCGGTGAAAACATGTCATACAGTTTCTCACAGGTAGTAATCACTTATCTCATCAATATCCTAGGTAACAATGCACTAGCCACACGTACATACACTGTAAACATTGTAATGTTCGTATATCTGTTTGCCATAGCCATGGCACAAGGTGGAGCAATCAGCATCGGGCACCTTGTAGGACAAAACAAGATACGTGCGGCCTATCTGCTTGGCAAGTTTGTAATGAGAGTCTCTATTCTGGTATCACTCATACTTTCGTGTATATGGGCGATATTCGGCCATACAATATTCAGTTTGCTTACCGACAATGAGGAAATCATAAAACTCGGAGTAACCATACTAATGATAGATGTCCTTGTCGAAATAGGAAGAACAGTAAACATTTATGCTACAAATGCCCTACGCTCGGCAGGCGATGTTAACTTTCCGTTCTATCTCGGCGTCATCGTGCAGTGGAGTGTCTCTGTCGGATTGAGTTACATGCTCGGCATTTACTGGGGATGGGGACTTGTAGGTATGTGGATAGCCTTTCTTTTCGACGAGAATATCCGTGCAATAGTGTTTGTTAAACGCTGGAACAGCATGAAATGGGCAAAGAAAAGTTTTACAAGAAATCGGTCTTGAATTTACGGAGCTGCGCCCTGAGCTGATGTGAGTTTCCTTCTGTCATACTATCCAACAGTTTCCAGAAACCGGGACCGTGGTTCATCTCTTTTGTGTGTGCCAGTTCATGCAGAATGACATAATCCATCAGATGAACAGGCAGTAACATCAGATAACACGAAAGACTGACAGTTCCCCGCGAGGTACAACTACCCCATCTTGACTTTGCCCCGGTTATTCTTACCTTCCGATATGACATGCCGTACTTTTCAGCCCAGAATTTCAACAGAGGCGGCAGGAATTCTTCAGCGCTTTTCTTCATGGCACGCACTATAGCAGCATTTAGCAGTTTCTGCGTCTGTGGCAGTGAAAAATCTACATTTTGCGGACAAAGTATTTTCATAATACCTTCTTCCTCACGACGGACAGAGAAACACTTCATGCCGCCCACTGATACAGAAAGTTTAAAACATGGGGCATCTATGGAAAATCCGTCTGTAATGATTCTTGGCGATGCTTTAGCAAAAGAAGCAAGTAGCTTCTGCCGGTATTCGGATATCACCTGCATGATACGTTCGGTTTTAGTAAACGGAGGCACAGTTACATACAGACCGTCTTTCTTTACACGCATGGATATATTTCTGGCATTTATACGTGTACCGATAACTATCTTGCCAAAATCATCGTCGGATATTATTCTTTTTGTGGCCACTTATTGAATTAAAAATTAACAATTAAGAACTGAAAATCAGCAGAGCTGACAGAAAATGTTTAGTGAAGGATATTCAAAAAAGGGGCGGACTCAAATCCACCCCTATATATTATTACTCGTTTCTGATAACAGTTCCGGCAGAAGCATCTCCTATATCAGAGGCCTGTTTTATAATAACCTGCCTTACACCATTATTGATAGCAGAAAAAGAGTTCTCCAGTTTTGGAATCATACCTCCCTGGATTATACCTTCGTCCGTATATTTACGGAACAGTTCAGGGGTAATGACAGAAATAACACTGTCATCATCGTTCTCATCGCTAAGAACACCTTTTTTCTCAAAACAGAATACCAGTGTCACATCAAAATAAGGCGCGAGACCTTTCGCTGTCTCACCTGCTATGGTATCAGCATTTGTATTGAGAATGTTGCCCTTTCCATCGTGTGTAAGAGGAGCCATTACGGGAACGATACCTTGCGCTATAAGCGACGAAAGCATTTTTCCGTTCACCTCCTTTACATCGCCCACAAAGCCGTAATCAACATCCTTAACCGGACGTTTCACAGAGAGGATGGCATTCATATCGGCACCGGTAAGTCCTATTGCATTGACACCACGTGCCTGAAGCCCGGCTACAATATTCTTGTTCACCAGTCCGCCATAAACCATGGTAACGACTTTAAGTGTTTCGGCATCCGTCACACGACGTCCGTTCACCATTGTACTTTCTATTCCCAGTTGGGCAGCTACCTTTGTGGCAGAACGGCCTCCACCATGTACAAGCAGCTTATATCCTGGTATTGAGGCGAAATCATCCAACAGTTTTGCCAATGTATCCGCTTCCTCAACAATCTTTCCGCCAACCTTTATTATTGTAAGTTTTTCCATAAATGAATATGAGTTTGTAAGTTAGTAGGTTTGTAAGTTTTTGATTAAGAGCATAAACAAACTAAAGAACTTAAAAACTTATTCAAGATAAGTATATCCGTAAAGTCCTGAACGATAGTTCGATAAGAATTCCTTTCCTTCTTCCAGCGAAATACGTCCTTCCTTAACTGATTTTGTTACCCATGTTTCAAGAGTACGGACCAGTTTCTTCGGGTTATACTGAACATAGTCCAATACTTCAGCCACAGTTTCACCGTCTATAACCTGATCTATGCTGTAACCTTTCTCGTTTACAGTGACGTGTACAGCATTTGTATCACCAAACAGGTTATGCATATCTCCAAGTATTTCCTGATAAGCTCCTACAAGGAATACACCTATATAATAAGACTCCTTCGCTTTAAGTGAGTGTACAGGCAGGTCGTGCGACACACTCCTTGACGATACGAAGTTGGCAATCTTACCATCCGAGTCGCAGGTAATATCCTGAAGTGTAGCTGTACGGTCAGGTTTCTCGTCAAGACGCTGTATCGGCATTATAGGGAAAATCTGGTCGATAGCCCATGAGTCCGGCAAAGACTGGAAAAGAGAGAAGTTACAGAAATACTTGTCTGCAAGCAGTTTGTCAATATTTCTGAATTCTTCAGGCACATGCTTCAGTCCTGACGCAATCTGAGTTATCTCGCGTGTGACAGACCAGTATAGTTTCTCTATCTGTGCTCTTGTCTTCAAATCTACTATACCATGGCTGAACAAATCAAGAGTCTCCTCACGAATCTGCTGAGCGTCATGCCAAGCCTCCAACATACGGCTTTGGTTCAGATTATCCCAGATTTCGTAAAGTTCCTGCACCAGTTCATGATCATCCGATGACACCTCAAAATCATCATCCATAGCAGGCAATGAAGCTGTTTCAAGCACTTCAAAAATCAAGACCGAATGATGGGCTGTAAGCGAACGTCCGCTCTCGGTGATGATATTAGGATGAGGAATGCCATTCTTGTTGCTGGCATCTACCATTATAGAAATAGAGTCGTTCACATATTCCTGGATAGAATAGTTCACACTGCTTTCGCTGTTCGGCGAGCGTGTACCGTCGTAATCCACTCCCAAGCCTCCGCCTATATCGACAAACTCTACAGGGAATCCAAGCTGATGCAACTGCACATAGAACTGTGAAGCCTCTCTTAGGGCAGTCTTGATGCGGCGTATCTTTGTCACCTGGCTGCCGATATGGAAATGTATCAGTTTCAGACAGTCTTTCATATCCTTCTTTTCGATGAAATCAAGCGCTTCGAGCAGTTCGCTTGATGTCAATCCGAATTTGCTGGCATCGCCACCGCTTTCTTCCCACTTACCGCTACCTGATGAAGCCAACTTGATACGGATACCGATATTAGGACGCACATTCAACTGTTTGGCCATTTTAGCGATAAGTCTCAGTTCGTTCATTTTCTCTACAACAAGGAAGATACGTTTACCCATCTTCTGTGCCAAAAGCGCAAGTTCTATATAGCTTTCGTCCTTATATCCGTTGCAGATGATAAGAGAATCAGAATCCGTGTTTATGGCAATCACGGCGTGCAGTTCAGGTTTTGAGCCTGCCTCAAGTCCAAGATTGAATTTCTTTCCGTGACTTATTATTTCTTCCACCACCGGACGCATCTGGTTCACCTTTATAGGATAGATTATAAAGTTTTGGGCATTATAGCCATACTCCTTCGATGCTTGGCCAAAACAGTTCGATATTTTCTCGATACGATTGTCCAGAATATCCGGAAAACGCACCAACATAGGTGCTGTGACGTCCCTTAACTGAAGTTCGTCCACCAGTTCCTTCAGGTCAACAGCCACTCCATCTTTACGCGGAGTAACCACCACATGTCCCTTTTCGTTTATTCCAAAATAAGAAACACCCCATCCAGTGATGTTATAAAGCTCTTCCGAGTCTTCAATACGCCATTTTCGCATTTCTTGAATTAAAAATTAACAATTAAAAATTAGTAATGTCCAATCAATTATCAGTAACCGGGATTTTATCCCCTTAACCTGTCAGCTATTTTTTTATTATCAAATTCCTAAGCGTTTCCACAGTCTCTTCTATCTGCTTCCTGCTTTCCAGTCTGCTGCCGTCAAGCCTTATTGCAGCCTTTGAATAAAAAGGCATTCTCCGTTCAAGTCCCTCGGATATGGTCTGTCTAAGTTCGTCGTCCGACTTACCGGCAACGAGGGGTCTGTTTGCAGCAGCCTGTTTCAGACGACGAAACAGGACATCCTGCGCCGCGTCAAGAAAAACAGTTATTCCACGGCTGTTCATAACATCCATATTGTCGAAAAAACATGGAGTGCCCCCTCCGCATGCTACCACTACATTCTCAAATTCCGATACCTCGTGCAGCATATTCTTCTCCAACTGGCGGAAACCGTCTTCACCACGCTCTGCAAAGATATCGCGCACGGACATGTGCATACGTTCCTCAATATACCAGTCGAGGTCGATAAAGCCAAGATTGCATGCTCTGGCAAAAGCCTTGCCCAAGGTTGTCTTGCCAGAGGCCATATATCCGGTCAGGAATATTCGCATATGAGTTTATAAGTTTGTGAGTTTATTAGTTTTTAAGTTTGTGAGTTTTGTTATCATCAACCAACTAAAAAACTTAAGAACTTGAAAACTAAAAATTATTTTTTTCTTTTTCTTGTCTCAGCCTTGGTTTTCTGTAATTCAATTACCTTAAAACATGCTTCAGGAGTAAGATCGGCAGGTTCAACTCCAGAAGGGATCTTATAGTTCTTTCCTTCGCTAGCAATGTAAGGACCATATCTTCCGTTCAGCACCTGAAGGTCAGGATAATCGGCAAATACCTTTATCACCTTCTTTGCCTCGGCATCCTGTTTGTCCTTTATCATCTGCACGGCTTCTTCCAGAGTGATTGACAGCGGATCTTTATCCTTAGGAACAGACACGTAAATATTTTCTATTTTCACATACGGCCCGAACTTACCTGCACCCACACTAACCTGCTTTCCTTCGTATTCGCCAAGCATGCGCGGCAGACGGAACAGTTCCAAAGCTTCTTCCAGCGTAATAGTCTCCATAGACTGTTCACGACGCAGTTGGGCGAAACGTGGTTTTTCCTCATCATCGGCACTGCCTATCTGTACCACTGGGCCGAAACGTCCGATTTTTACAGACACCGGTCTTCCCGTAGAAGGTTCCTCACCCAACAGTCTTTCGCCTACCTTATGTTCAGCCTTTGTGGCCGAAGTTTTTTCCACCAACGGATGGAATGCCGCATAGAAACGGCTTATCATGTCTGTCCACGGTTTCTCGCCGGCAGCCACTTCGTCGAATTCCTTTTCAACTCCCGAAGTGAAGTTATAATCCATAATTTCAGGGAAATATTCCATAAGGAAGTCTGTCACCACTACACCAACATCAGTAGGCATAAGTTTCTGTTTCTCACTTCCAGCAGTTTCCGTCTTTGTTTCGCAAGTGATATTTCCTTTCTTGTCAAGAGTCAAAAGCCTGAACTCACGTTCCACGCCCTCACGGCTACCCTTTTCCACATACCCACGCTGCTGTACGGTAGATATGGTAGGCGCATATGTTGACGGACGTCCTATACCAAGTTCCTCAAGCTTTCTCACCAGACTGGCTTCCGTATATCTTGCAGGCGGCTGGCTGAAACGCTCTGTAGCCCTGATATCCTTACGCTCCAGTTTCTGTCCAGCCTGCATAGGCGGCAACAGACGACCTTCGTCCTCACGCTCCGGTTCTTCATCAAGACTCTCGCTATATACACGCATGAAGCCATCAAATATAACGGCCAGTCCGGCGGCATTGAACTTATAGTCAGTACCTTCGGCGGCAATAACTGCTGTAGTCTTCATCAGTTCAGCATCTGCCATCTGCGAAGCCAAAGTACGTTTACGTATCAGGTCGTAAAGTCTCTGTTCCTGAGCTGTAGCGTCTATCTTCTCCTTGTCCATATATGTAGGACGGATAGCTTCGTGAGCCTCCTGGGCTCCTTTGGTGTGTGTATGATATTGTCGCGTACGCAGATACTTTTCTCCGGCCTTTTCGGTAATAACTTTAGCACATGCTCCAAGAGCCAGTTCCGAAAGGTTTACGGAGTCGGTACGCATATATGTGATATATCCGTTTTCGTAAAGTTTCTGAGCCAGCATCATGGTCTGTCCAACGCTGTAACCCAGTTTTCTTGCAGCCTCCTGCTGTAATGTAGATGTTGTGAAAGGAGGTGCAGGACTTCGCTTCACCGGACGGGTGCTTATATCTTCTACCGTAAATACCGCTCCCGCGCACTGTTCCAGTATGCGGCGTGCTTCTTCTTCGGTTTCCGGACGAACAGACAATTCTGCCCTTACCTCTGCTCCCGTAGCATCGGCCAATACGGCCACCACTCTGAATGCCGGCTTCGGAGTGAACGCGTTTATCTCCCTTTCACGCTCCACTATCAGCCTTACTGCAACACTCTGCACCCTTCCGGCGGAGAGGGAAGGCTTTATTTTCTTCCACAATACAGGCGACAGTTCAAAACCCACTATTCGGTCCAGCACACGACGTGCCTGCTGTGCGTCCACAAGGCTTAGGTCTATTCCGCGCGGTGTCTCTATAGCGCGTTTTATGGCGTTAGGTGTAATCTCATGAAACACTATGCGGCGTGTGTTTTCAGGCTTCAGCTTAAGCACTTCCTGCAGATGCCATGCTATGGCTTCCCCTTCACGGTCCTCATCACTTGCCAGCCATACCATATCGGCGGTGTCGGATTCGGCTTTCAGTTGTGCCACAAGTTTCTTCTTGTCTGCTGGGACTTCATATATCGGTGCGAACCCATGTTCCACATCCACACTGAACGATTTCTTCTTCAGGTCGCGTATATGTCCGTAACTGGACATCACCTTATATCCGCTGCCCAAAAACTTTTCTATGGTACGGGCCTTAGCGGGAGACTCTACTATAACCAGATTGTTCTGCATATTTTCAGAATGAAATTAATTATGGGAGCAAATGTAGAAAAAAAATTGAGGGTACATAATATAATAAGGTATGAAAAGCACTTTTTTTCTTACTTTTTTTCTTAAACTGACATCTGTCAGTAATTATAACTTAAAAATCATAATATAATATGCGAAATTAAGGATTTATAAAAACATTTGGAGAAAGTTACCGTTACACGTTCGTGTTACGCTCGTTGCACGTACGTGTTTCACGCGTTACACGTTCGTGTTACACCCGTTACACGTACGTGTAACGATATCTGTTTCAGTTCTTGACTAAAACATTGAAAAGACAATAAATTAGAAAAGAAACATCATAAGTGAAACATAATTGTGTAACAAAGTTTTTTTATTACTTTTGTATAAACGAAAAAACATAACAAAAACATGAGTAAAAGCATAGAAAGCAACAAACAGTTTATGATAGGCAACGGGCTTTTGGCCTTCGGTGTTTTTTTCATCGTATGCCTGTTTCTGTATCTAGGGTTCCGGTCACAAAAGAAAGTTGTTCAGGA
This sequence comes from Candidatus Phocaeicola faecipullorum, assembly GCA_018884025.1. Lineage (GTDB taxonomy): Bacteria > Bacteroidota > Bacteroidia > Bacteroidales > Bacteroidaceae > Phocaeicola > Phocaeicola faecipullorum. The sequence goes on along the minus strand of JAHLFB010000067.1, from coordinate 7,952 downwards.
GCAAAGTTTCAAAGATATATATGAAATAACCATCACAAAATCGTTCGCAGAAGATTCAATCAACGTATTCATAAACGATAGTCTAATCCTGGCGCACAAGATGGGAAACGCAGACATAACATTACCTATCAACAGATTTGCAGAAGAGAACGTCTTAATGGTAGTTGACTGTAAGACAGATATTATGACACCGTTCAATATGGATAAAGAGGGAGGCAAGATAACTGTTGAGAAAGAAAACGGACAAATATTCTTCATATACAGTAAAAACGATTAATCACAAAACAACAAATCATATGAAAGATTTTCTAAAAATGACTTTCGCCTCAATCATCGGAATGATGATTGCCGGCTTTATACTGCTTATCTTGTCTATATCGGTAATAGGCGGAATGGTAGCCACTACGGAAGTGGCAACAACAGTGAAAGACAACTCGGTTTTCGTTCTTGACCTTAAAGGCAACATTGTGGAAAGATATGAAGACAACCCTATTGAACAGCTTCTGGGAGAAGAAATAACGACAAGAGGACTGGACGACATACTTTCATCAATTAAAAAGGCCAAAAACGATACAAAAATCAGGGGAATTCTGATTAATGCGGAAACATTCGCATGCTCAACCGCATCGCTGCAAGACATAAGGGATGCGATAATGGATTTCAAGGAATCAGGCAAATTCGTAGTCGCTTATTCAGGCACATACTCACAAGGAGCGTATTACGTATCTACAGCCGCAGACAAGGTGTTTCTGAATCCTTCTGGAAGCATATCATGGCACGGACTGTCAGCGCAGACCATGTTTCTTAAAGACTTGCTTGACAAGGTTGGAGTAAAGATGCAAATATTCAGGGTCGGTACATACAAATCGGCTGTAGAGCCTTTCATCGCAACAGAAATGAGCGACGCCAACAGAGAACAGACACTTGCATTCACAAAATCAATATGGAACGAAATAATAGGCGAAGTTTCTGAAGCAAGAAACATTCCAACTGATAAACTGAACGAAATGGCAGACGCATGCATGGATTTCCAGCCGGCAGAAACATACATCGAGAACGGAATGGCAGACAAACTTATGTATAAGGACGAGGTTCTGGCATACCTTAAGGAACTGACAGGTACAAGCGAAAAGTCAACACTCGCCACATTGACACTGGACGACATGAAAAATGTTATATCACCGACCATATCCAAAAGCAGGGATGTAATAGCTGTATATTATGCATATGGCGAAATAGACAACATGACCAGTTCTTACGATGAAGGAATCAACTCTGAAAAAGTGATAAAACATCTCAGAGACCTGAGAAACGACGACAAGGTAAAAGCTGTAGTCTTGAGAGTAAATTCACCGGGAGGAAGCGCATACGGTTCAGAACAAATCTGGAGGGAAGTCAGCCTTCTGAAAGAGAAAAAACCGGTAGTGGTATCAATGGGTGACTATGCGGCTTCAGGAGGTTATTATATATCATGTGCGGCAGACTGGATTGTAGCACAACCTACTACTCTGACAGGATCTATCGGCATATTCGGTATGATACCGGACGCATCAGAACTGATAACAAAGAAACTTGGCATAAAAATAGACGGCGTAAAGACAAACAAACTCGCAGACATGGGAGACATGAGCCGTCCGTTCAACAGCGAAGAAGGAGCGTTGATACAAAAAATGGTAAATAACGGATACGAACTGTTCACCAAGAGATGCGCCGAAGGAAGAAACATGCCAATAGACAGCCTTAAAGCCATAGCAGAAGGAAGAGTCTGGTCGGGTGAAATGGCTAAGAATCTTAAACTTGTCGATGAACTCGGCAATTTGGAATGTGCCATAAACAAAGCCGCAGAACTAAGCGGACTGAGCGAATATAAACTCGCATCATATCCTAAAAAGATTGATTTTGTAACAAGTCTGATAAGCAATGCAAAACCGGAAAGGTATATAAGCAGTAAAATGGAAGAGACATTCGGAGAATTCGGAAACAGTTTCCTTATGCTGAAAAGTCTAAACAAGGCGGACAGAATACAGGCCAGAATTCCATTTGAAGTTTCAATAAAATAAATTTAGAAATTGTAGCATAAAAACTATGGGAAAAGATACTCCACACATATACACTCCCCTATTGCCACTGGCCGCCGTTTATGGTATGGCAGTAAGATTGAGGAACAAGCTCTTCGACTGGAATATCCTTAAATCAAGGAGTTTCGATGTGCCGGTGATATGTGTGGGGAACATATCCGTAGGAGGAACAGGAAAAACACCGCATACAGAGTATCTCATCAAGTTACTAAAAGACGAATTTAATGTGTGTGTACTTAGCCGGGGATATAAACGTAAGTCGAAAGGTTTCGTAATCGCAAGAAAAAACGAAACGACAATAGAAGATATTGGCGACGAACCGTTCCAGATGTGGCAGAAATTTCCTGACATTAACGTAGCAGCCGACAGCGACAGATGCAATGGCATTGACCACCTGATTAAGGAAGCGGCAAACGGGCGGAAACAACAGGTCATAGTGCTGGACGATGCTTATCAGCACAGATACGTAAAGGCAGGCATATATATACTCCTGATAGATTATAACAGGCGTATCCGTCATGATGCCCTACTACCCGCCGGACGATTGAGAGAACCGGAGAATGGAAAGACCAGAGCTGATATAATAATAGTCAGCAAATGTCCTGAAAATATTTCTAAAGAAAAAATGAAGGAGATTTATTCCGAAATATCACCCAAACCGTGGCAGGAAGTTTTCTTCACTCATATGAAATATGGAAACATGTATCGCATATTCGACAAAAACCGTAATGATGAGATGAACTGTAAAGACATATCATCAGATATGAATATCCTGCTGCTGACCGGTATCGCATCGCCAAAGGCTATAACAGAAGAATTAGGCCGCTATACACAGAAGATTACTTCAATGGTATTTGCCGACCATCACAACTTCAGCCATGAAGATATGGATAATCTGAAACATAACTTCATGTCAATGCCTGAAGGAAAAAGGATAATAGTAACCACCGAAAAAGATGCGGCAAGACTTATCTTCCACCCTAACCTGGACGATAAGTTGAAACCATACATCTATGCGCTACCTGTGGAAGTAAGCTTTCTGAACAATGAAACAATTAAGTTCAACCAAAAAATAACCGAGTATGTTAGAAAAAATTCAAGAAACAGCAGCATTCCTCAAAGCAAGGATGCAGACAAATCCTGAAACAGCCATAATACTTGGCACAGGACTGGGCAGCTTGGTACACGACATTACCGACAAGTATGAAATAGCTTATTCGGAAATTCCCAATTTCCCAATATCGACAGTAGAGGGACATAGCGGGAAACTGATATTCGGAAAACTTGGAGGAAAAGATATCCTCGCTATGCAAGGACGTTTTCACTATTACGAAGGTTATTCCATGAAAGAAGTGACTTTCCCTGTAAGAGTAATGAGGGAACTGGGCATAAAGACACTGTTTGTATCGAACGCGGCAGGAGGAACAAATCCGGATTTTGAGATAGGAGATCTGATGGTAATAACTGACCACATAAACTTTTTCCCGGACAATCCTTTACGTGGCAAGAATATAGACTATGGACCGCGTTTCCCTGACATGAGTGAAGCATATTCGCACGAACTGATAGACAAAGCATTTGAGATTGCGGCCGAAAAAGGTATCAAACTGCAGAAAGGTGTATATATAGGAACACAAGGCCCTACATTCGAGACACCGGCAGAGTATAAAATGTTCAGGATAATGGGGGCAGACGCTGTAGGTATGTCAACTGTACCTGAAGTTATAGTTGCCAATCACTGCGGAATAAAAGTGTTCGGTGTGTCCGTCATTACAGACCTCGGAGTGGAAGGAAAAATAGTGGAAGTATCACACGAGGAAGTTCAGAAAGCAGCCGATGCGGCACAACCAAGAATGACATGCATAATGAAAGAACTTATAAACAGAGTATAAACAATATATAATCATGCACGAAGGAAACAGAACAGAAATATCTACTTTAGGAGAATTCGGACTGATAAAACATCTGACCGACAACATCAAGTTAGTAAACAGCGAGACAAAATACGGTATAGGCGACGACGCTGCCGTATTGGAATACCAGGACCGTCAGGTACTGGTAACAACAGACTTGCTGATGGAAGGTGTACATTTCGATTTGGTATATACACCGCTGAAGCATTTAGGCTATAAGTCGGCAATGGTAAACTTCTCCGACATTTATGCGATGAACGGCAAGCCGAAACAGATAACCGTATCATTAGCAGTTTCCAAAAGATTCTGTATAGAAGATCTGGAAGACTTTTACGAAGGCTTGAAATTAGCATGCCAACTGCACAATGTTGACATAGTCGGCGGAGACACTACATCATCTGTTACAGGACTTGCTATATCCATAACATGTATAGGAGAAGCAAAAAAAGAAGATGTGGTTTACCGCAACGGCGCAAAAGAAACTGACCTTATATGCGTAACAGGTGATCTTGGAGCATCGTATATGGGACTCCAACTTATGGAACGCGAAAAGGCTGTATTCAACGGAGCGAAAGACGTACAACCGGATTTTGCGGGAAAAGAATACCTTCTGGAAAGATTTCTCAAACCTGAAGCAAGAAAAGACATCATTGAGGAACTGGCAAAAGCCGGTATCAAACCGACTGCCATGATGGACATTTCAGACGGATTATCATCGGAACTGATGCATATATGCAGTCAAAGCAAATGTGGATGCCGGGTTTATGAAGAACGTATCCCTATAGACTACCAGACAGCTGTAATGGCCGAGGAATTCAATATGAACCTAAGTACATGTGCGCTTAACGGTGGAGAAGATTATGAACTTCTGTTCACAGTACCGCTCACAATGCACGAAACAGTGTCACAGATTAAAGATGTAAAAGTAATAGGACACATAACAAAACCGGAACTTGGTTGCGCTTTGGTAACAAGAGACGGCAATGAACTTGAGCTTAAAGCACAAGGATGGAACCCATTAAAATAAAAGAGCTGTAATAACTTATATAGATTTATGTGTCAGCAATGCTTATAAAAGAGTATTGCTGACATTTTTTTATTTTTTTTGTTGGGTGGATAGGGGTTTTTCTATAAGTCTGCGTTATACCAGTGAAAGAAACAAAGAAATGAAGATAAATTAAATAATAACTTACTAAACTATTTGAATTATGAAACTGAAATTTTTAGCATTGTCTTTATTAATGGTAGCAGGTGTAAACATGGTTAACGCACAGAACTCAACAAAGGATTTTGTATCTGAAGACAGGAAACATGACATCCGCCTTTCGGTGAGCGACGGACTGACACAAGGAACTTCAAACATACTGGGAATGGGTATAGGAGATGCGATATTAGGAACAAAACGCTCCGACAGCAAGACAAGCCTCACTTACGGACTTGGTTACCGTTATAGCATCAACCGTTTCAGAGTGGGTGCCGACTTCGGTTTCGGAATGTCAACCAGCAAACTGGCACTGTCAGGAGAGAAATCACCGTCTATAAAAGAAAAAGACTTGCGTTTCCTTGTTCTTCCTACTGCTGAGTTCGTTTACTTCAAGCGCAGACTAGTAGAACTATACGGTTCAGCTGTTGCCGGTGTGAACTTGTCAAGACACACAGAAACTGCTCTTACTAAGGGAGCTACGGCTGGTAAGTCAAACTTCAGCACAGACTTTGCATATCAGGTAAATCCAATCGCACTCAGAGTAGGCAATAACCGTGTAGGAGGTTTCGTTGAAGCTGGTCTCGGAACCAAAGGATTCGTCACTGCAGGTATAAGCTTCAAATTCTAAACAACACAATATCTAAACAGCTTAACTAAGCTTTTCACAAAAACTTTACTAACACTTTCTAACTAGAATAAGGGTGTGCCGTACGGTACATCCTTATTTGATTTACGCCCCTGCTCAAACGCACTATGTACTCTATATTTCCAGAATTGAATAATACTTAAAACATTTTTCAAACTTTTCTTCAAAAATATTTGGTAGTATAAAAAAAATACCTACCTTTGCAACCGCAAACGACAAACAACGGTGCCATAGCTCAGTTGGTAGAGCAAAGGACTGAAAATCCTTGTGTCCCCGGTTCGATTCCTGGTGGCACCACTTTTACAAAACGAAAAATCATGAAAACCGCTGAAATAACTGTATTTCAGCGGTTTTTTCTTTATGTGCTGTCCGCAAAAACATGCAATTTGGGCTCAACGTAAAAGTCTGAGGAGTTAATTCAATAACTATAAGAATAAAAATAAAATACAATGAAAACAAACGATTATCGTCTCCTTCTTCCAGAAGGAACTCTTGATTATTTCAAAATATCAGATGTAAATGAAAGCTGTACTGAAATAGCAATTTATCTTAAATAGAAGAATGAAGTTCCCCAAGAGTACTCTGATAGTAAAGTTGAAAGTATGGGCTTTTATGATCCGATAATTGTATAAGACTTTCCAATCCACGGAAGAAGGTATTTCTAAACATACGTCGTCGCAGATGGGTTTTAAAAGATGAGGACCGCTATGTAAGCCGTAACTGGAAACTGGTTGCCCAAGGCAGCCGTATGACGCAAGAATTTGCGTCTTTTTTAAAAGAGTTATATTGATACGCTTCCCGTCAGTTGTAAGCCTTTGGGAACCCTGTTCGGTATTGACGGTGAACTTCTTGAAAGGCAGTACCGCAATCATCTGAGCGGATATTTGAAATGGAACCAACTCCCGCATGCAGAAGAATGGGTACTGTTTGAGAAAAACATCGGAGCATACATAGGGATAGAAGAAATGTATCTTTCGCGCGATGAATTATATACCATATTGATAAACAAAGAGGAAAAAATAGCTGCCGGAAATATTATCACCATCTTAAAAGATACTGACGTAAAGACTGTTACATCAATCCTTATAAAGCTTTCCAGATTCAGACGCTTTCAGTTAAGAGAAATAACACTTGATATGACTCCAAATATGGAACAGACGGCACGTATAAGCTTTCCTGTCGCACGTCTGGTTAGAGACCGTTTTCATGTACAGAAGCTTGCATATGAGGCTGTTCAAGACATGAGAGTTAACTCCCGTTGAGAAGCATTTGATGAAGAGTCCGTACAGATTGCACAACAAAGGCATGTAGAAAGACATATCATATTCCGGTATTTGAGAACGGAGATTCAAGGAAACAGCTGTTGGAAGTATATATCTTCTGTATAAGAAAGAATCATTATAAAACGAATCACAACGTATCCGCGCCGGTATCCTCTTCAGAGAGCATACAGATATAAAAAAAGCGTACTATCTTTCCATAATATTAGGATTGATTTATCATCAAGGATGTAGTCTTGACAAAGTTTGCTAGATAGTATGACGAGATTGATAAATCAGAATTTCTTACTCTTGAAAGAGTAGCAAAGTCAATACAGACACATTATCTTGAAATAATAAACTACTTCAAGATACATTCTAGAACACGTATATTATGAATCTTTTAATACTAAAATAAAGAAATTTCGCCCATTATTCAGTGGAATGAGAGATAAAGCCTTTTTTCTGTTTAGACTGGTGAAAATTTATGCGTACTTCAGATCTTTACCTTCACATCTTTCACTACGGCCAGTAACTGCCGAAAAAAAGAAAGAGGATGTGTCAAAATGATGCATCCTCTTTTTCGTTATAGACCATGGGGTTCTCATTTTTCATAGAGTATGATTTATTTTTCCCTGTGTCCATGCTTTTTGGTGGTATAATATGCCGTAGATGGCATATGCCACCCTGATATTTTGACAATTTTTGTCTGTCATCTTCTCATTCTTGATTTTAGCACACATTTTCTTTATATTAAAAGCAATGGCAAAGAAGGCAAAGTCCATTGTGACCTTGTCTTTTCCAAAATGCCTGAACCTTTTGTATCCCATATCGTATTTGATTTGTCCAAAG
>JAHLFB010000066.1 GCA_018884025.1 Candidatus Phocaeicola faecipullorum | reverse complement strand
GCACAGAAACAGATACAGCTTCCGGCTCCAGAGCTTATCGCAAAGGCAGCTGAAGAAAAAGTACGTGCTGAAATGAAAGCTGAAGAACAGGCAAAAGAACTCCAGGTTCTTCAGGAAGAAAACAACCGATTGCGTAACGAAATCAAAGTTCTTCAGGAGTATAAGGAAAAAGCACACCGGGAACTATGCCGGGTGCGTGATGAACAGAAAACATTCGGGAAAATAAAAGTAAATACAGAACTATAAATTAATATACAATGAATATAAAAATGAAAAGTCTTACAATTAAAAAATGTTTTGTCTTGTTACTTTTGATATTATCAAGTAACATTTCTGTTGCGCAAGATTGCCTTGACAGCGAATCTTATTATCAATACATTAAAAATAATGGGCAACCACATTTGGAATATGTACTTGATAAAATACGTTCACATTCAGTTGTTGCAATAGGGGAAGATCATTGGATAGATGCTCACCCTCAATTCTTGTGCGAACTGATAACTGCTTCAGCAAAAGATTCAACGGCGAATATTGATGCGGTGGCTGTTGAGTTTGGATCCGAAAGGTATCAGTATCTTGCAGACAGCCTGATAAAATCCCCAGTTTACAGAGAAGATTTGGTCTTTAAGATTTTGCAATATACACCTGATGATTTGGGTAATCCATATAAAGAATATGCAGATGTTTTCAAATCTGTATGGGAAAATAATCAAAAGAAACCTGAAAATCTCAGAACACGTATCCTTTTAGTGGATCCAGCGTATATACAAGATTATTTTGACGGAAAGGACTATGTATATACGGGCTCACGTGATGATAATATGTTTGATCTCATAAGAAATTATATCATTAAACGATCACACATAGTATTTTATGCTGGAGCTGCGCATACCTTAGCACGTATAAATGGTACACGTCAAGGGGATTACTATTACAATTGGCCTTCAGCTGGCTTTTTACTCAAAAGCTGTTATCCTCAAGATGTATTCATCATCAATTTATGGGGTGGTCAAATGGGAAGCAGAGGCTATATAGAGAACAGTCAGACAAGGTGGAATCTTATAGTTGACGGTGTAATAGATAACGCATTTCAGAAAAATGGTAATAAACCTGTTGGATTTGATTTAAACGATGATTTTCCTTTATTAAGGACAGAAACTTATTTCGCTAATCCTACAATAAAACTGTCAAGTTATGGCGAGAAAGGTTCGCCTTACACAAAAGAGCAAAAACTTAGTGATATATGTGATGGTATTGTTTTTATAAAACCTGTTTCAGAATTTAATGGAATTAAACTTATAAATATTTATGATAATGAATTTATCGAGAAGGCAAATAAACGTACTAAAGGCTCTTGTAAAACAGCAGAAGACATTTTGAAAACTGTAAAAGAATGGCATCCGATTCTACAGTTCTAAGGCTTTTATATGAAATAATAAAAAACAGCCAAGATAATCTTGGCTGTTTTCCTATCAATCAACTGAAAAGCCTTTGAACTTAATATCTGAAGGGACATCCGGTTCCTGATGTTCTTCCGGTTCATCAGGCTTCAGTGCGTAAAGTATAGACTTTATATCCTCCCTTACCTTCAGAGTGTATTCCTGTATGCTTTCTGCGTGGCTCGGCTTCTCCAGCTGTGCCGGGATTGGCCGTTCTGTCTGTCTGAACTTCTTCCGGAAAAACGGCACATTGCTTTCCACCGCTATACCGTAAAACTCCCCAGGCTCCAGAGAAAGGAAGCTGGAAGGTTTGGCTGCGTCCCTTTCTTGTACTGATTCGCTGGTTCCTGAAGTCCGGTGAAAGCCTGTCCTCGATTGTGATGCGGTTGTATAGACTTTATCTTCCTTCCCAAATTGGCGAGAAAGTCTTTCTGCCGTTATGCTCGAAGATACCCTACCATAAAAGTGAGTATTACAGGACGCAAACAGCACATCGGCCTTTTCCTTGCCGTAACCGTCAGAAAGCTGTGCAAGATCCTGGCACATCAGGACTGTAGATATTTTATTGCTTCGTCCCGTGTTCGGCAATATATCAAAACCAGGTATATACACAGTCGGAGCTTCATCGATCATTACAAAAGAAGGAACTTTGCCGGGTTGGTTCATCAGCTTTGTGGCCACTGTTATAATAAGACTGCATAACGGTGCAAAGGTCTGTACAAGGGTAGGATATGTCCCTACGGTTACAATAGCCGGAGAAGAAGGATTGTTCAGATCCAGAGAAAAATCATTTCCACCAAAAATATACATCAGTTCCGGAGTGTTTATCTGTGCTATTGCAGACTGCAAAGTTCCTACAACTCCGCTGACTTGTCCGTCTGCTCCCCTCTCCATTGCACTGAAAATACTCATTGTCATTTGTGCGGTTTGCGGATTCTTCTGCAAAAGCCGGAGAAGATCCTCGTCCTTACTCGATACCAAAGCGCACACATGAGGTATATCGCACATGGCCGGGTATTCTTCTTTCAGGAACCAGATACAGGCAGTTAGAAGGTCTGTTGCCGACCTGTTCCAGAAATCAGGTTTCTTTATACTCTCTTTTATCAGGTTGGCCACAATAGCCTGTGCAAACTCTCTGGCATAGCTTGTATTCAACAAATAATCTGGCTGTATAGGATTTACTCTCGGTGACTGTTCCGGGTTATTCAAGTCTATATAATGGTGCTTTATCTCATTCCCGTTTGCACTGATAAAAGACTGTACATCTTGCCCCAAAGTAGGGAACTTAAAATCATATACAAGACCGGAAAAACCGTTTCTGATAAACTCTGACAATAACGGCACAGCTATACTTTCAGACTTTCCAGATCCGGCAGCACCCAAAACAAAAATACCCCTGAAAGGGTTTCCGATAACAATCGGCTGTCCTGAAGATGTATATAACCGTATAGCTTCTTCAGGTATTACTTCAGCTGGTTTCTCCTTCGGTTTAGGTTTCTTGAAATACTTATAACCATACCAGGCAATACCACCGAAAACAGCCCACTGAAGTACAAAGACTATAATACGGCCAATAATATCAATGACAAAGGAAAGGATATATCCGGCTATGGCCAGAAATATACTACCTACAATAAACAGAATTAAGATTCTGATAATACCTGTCATTATGTCCTTTCTTTGTTCCATACGCTTTTGATTTTGTTACATAATCAAATTTACATTCCCATTCCAAAACCCCGGCTTTTCTTCCTGGGCTGGTCGAGTTCTTCCTCCTGTTGCTTCTTTCTCTGCGGTGCCTGGTTGATTTCCGGAACTTGGGAAATACTGTTTCCCTGTTGTTGGATTTCTTCACGGCCTTGTTCCTGGCGCGGTTCCTGAAGATCCCGGCTCCATTCGGCTTTCATCTTCTCAAGCCGTTCATGGTTCACACGTTCCGCCCACTCCTTTTTCTGGAAGATTTCTTTCGGGCTTCCGTTCTTCATGGTATTGAGATAGTCGAATGTCTGTTCCGGAGCCCGGTCATACCCTGTGCGCTTATCAAATGAAGATTCACACTTTCGGAAAAAATCTGTCCTGTCAAAACCTCCCTTCACGTTTCCGCAGTTCTTCTTCCCGGTGTGGTTGGTCTTCGGACTCTGTCTCTTATACACATCTGACGCTGCCGACGA
>JAHLFB010000065.1 GCA_018884025.1 Candidatus Phocaeicola faecipullorum | reverse complement strand
GCCTGAAATCATACAGCAGGCACTCAAGGAGAAACACCTCGGACTGATTAAGACCCGCAAGGCTCTCGCGAGGATTATGGATAGGCTGGGAAACATAATAAGAACATATAGTTGGGATTAAAAGACATTAATATGAGCGAAGAATTACAGCAGAAACTCCGTGACCAGCTTTGGGAAGTCGCCAACAAGTTGCGCGGCAATATGTCAGCCAGTGATTTCATGTATTTCACATTAGGCTTTATCTTCTATAAATACCTATCTGAAAAGATAGAGGCATACGCAAACAACGCCTTGGTGGATGACGGCGTATCGTTCAAAGACTTGTGGAATATGGAGGATGAAGATGCCGTTGAACTACAAGAGGAACTGAAAAAGCAATGTTTGGAAGGTGTCGGTTACTTTATAGAACCGACTTACCTCTTTTCATCAGTTATTGACCGAATCAAGAAGAAAGAGAATATATTGCCAATCCTTGAACGGTCGCTGAAACGCATTGAGGATAGCACGTTGGGGCATGACAGCGAGGAAGATTTTGGCGGTCTGTTCTCTGATATAGACCTTGCTTCTCCTAAACTTGGTAAGACGGCAGAGGATAAGAACACGCTTGTCAGCAATGTGCTGTTGGCATTGGATAACATTAAGTTTGGCGTGGAGGCATCGGAAGAAATAGATATTCTTGGTGATGCCTATGAGTATATGATTGGACAATTTGCCGCAGGAGCCGGAAAGAAAGCTGGGGAGTTCTACACACCGCAAGAAGTCAGTCAGATATTGGCAGAAATAGTGTCTATCAGTCATGCACGCCTTCGCAATGTATATGACCCGACTTGCGGTAGCGGCTCGCTGCTTCTCCGTGCGGCCAAGGTGGGTCATGCGGTAGATATTTACGGACAGGAAAAGAACCCGACCACTTACAACCTTGCCCGAATGAATATGTTGTTGCATGGTATCAAGTTCAGCAATTTCAAGATAGAGAACGGCGATACGCTGGAATGGGATGCCTTTGGAGATACGCAGTTCGATGCAGTGGTGGCAAATCCTCCTTTTTCCGCAGAATGGAGTGCTGCCGACAAGTTCAACAACGATGACCGTTTCAGCAAGGCCGGACGGCTTGCACCAAAGAAAACCGCCGATTATGCTTTCATTCTCCACATGATTTACCACTTGAACGAGGGTGGCACGATGGCTTGCGTTGCACCTCATGGCGTACTGTTCCGGGGCAATGCCGAGGGCGTAATCCGCCGTTTCCTCATTGAGAAGAAGAACTACATAGATGCTATCATTGGTTTGCCTGCCAATATCTTCTATGGTACGAGCATACCAACTTGCATCCTTGTGATGAAGAAATGCCGTAAAGAGGATGACAACATTCTGTTTATTGATGCAAGCAAGGAGTTTGAAAAGGTCAAGACACAAAACAAGCTCCGTCCGCAACATATTCAAAAGATAGTCGAAACCTACCGTGACCGCGAGGAAATAGAAAAGTACAGTCACCTTGCCACGCTGCAAGAGGTAGCCGACAATGATTATAACCTGAATATCCCTCGCTATGTGGACACCTTTGAGGAAGAAGAACCGATTGACATCAAAGCGGTAATGTCTGAAATCAAGGAACTGGAAGCCAAACGTGCCGAGTTGGATAAGGAGATTGATGTATATTTGAAAGAGTTGGGAATTATAGAGTAAGAAAATATGATTGGTAGTGCAATACTATTGAGTAACTTTATTGAAGGGAATATGAAGCAATTCATAATCCCTGTATATCAGCGAAATTATGATTGGCTGATAGATAACTGTGAACAGTTGTTTAACGACTTGGTGAAATTAAGCAAGCAACATAAGCAAACTCATTTCTTCGGTTCAATTGTTACAGCTTCGGCTGATGCTTATGGACGAAATAGGTTAGTGATAGATGGGCAGCAGCGTATAACGACCATATCTCTTTTGTTGCTGGCAGGTATAAAGGCAGTAAAAGATGGGAAATTATTAGTCAGCAATGAAGCCAGACTGAATGAAGCATACGAAATGTTCCTGCTTGCTAAATTTAGTAGTGCAGATAGAAAAATCAAACTCGTTCCTATTGAAAGTGACCGAATAGCCTATGACCTGATTTTTGATAATGCAGAGGATAAATTCATTGCCGAATCCAAGGTTACACGCAACTTCATGTATTTCTATGGCTTATTGACTAAAACTCCGCAAGAATTTTCGTTTGATGATTTATTGAACACCATAGAACGTTTGCAGATTATCACGATAGAGCTTGACAATAACGACGATGCGCAACTGATATTTGAGAGTCTTAACTCGACCGGACTTGCACTTACCGAAGCTGACAAAATACGCAATTATCTTTTGATGTCGCTTTCGCCTGAAGAACAGCAACAATGTTTTAAGGATTATTGGCAAAAGATTGAACAGGCCACAGACAACGAGCCTACAATGTTCTTGCGTGATTATCTTACCATAAGACAGCAGCGGCAACGCCATGTCAGACTTCCATATATGTATCAAGAGTGGAAAAAATACATGGAGGTGAAAGACAGGAAAGAAGAGCTTGCACAAATGCTTGATTATGCCAAATATTATCGGCAAGTAACAAAGAGCCAACTTTCCACACCACGTCTTTCAAAGAAAATGAGCCATATCTGCAACATAGACACCGATGTGGTAAATGTATTCTTTATGCAATTCTTGAAGTATGCCGATGAAAATGGTCTTCAAGAGGATGAAGTTTATAAGGCTATTGACTTGGTTGAAAATTATATGGCTCGCCGTATCGTGTGCAATATGCCGGGTAACGCATTGACACAAGTGTTCTGTGCATTGCATAAGGACGTGCTGAGAAGTATTGACGAATACAGGGCAGCAGACATTCCTTTGTCTGCAAGTTATTCTGATATACTTGCATATCATATATTGCGCCGTGATGGTAATTATCTCCTACCGAGAGATACGCAATTCATAGAAGCAATTAAAACACGTGATGCTTATCACATGATGAAGCCATTTCAGATATTTCTTTTTGAACGCCTTGAGAATGCTATTCCTGGGGAATATAACGATGTAGCAAGCGATATGAAAAATAAAACGGCCACACTGGAACATATCATGCCGCAAACCCTTAACGCCGATTGGAAAGCCATGCTTGGCAGCAACTATGAGGAGATAAAGGAAAAATATTTGCATACATTTGCCAATCTCACCTTAACTGGTATCAATAGCGAATTAAGCAATAACTCTTTCGATGTAAAACGAGATGGTAAAGTGATAGACGGGGAGTCTTTCCCCGGATATAAGGATTCAAAATATCGTCTTACACGTAGTGTTATGGCTTGTTCAAAGTGGACACCTGTTGAAATGGAGCAAAGGGGAAAAGAAATAGTTGACACCTTCTTAAAACTATATCCTTTACCTCATACATCATTTACACCTTTACCGAAGCCTGTAGATGAAGTATCATTAGAAGATGAAACATTTTCACCAACAAACAGACAATTAAAAGGATTCAGATTGTTTGGTCAGGAACATGCAGAAACTATTTGGAAAAACATGATGTTAAAAATCATATCCATAGTTTCTGAACGTTATCCTGACATTGTGGATGCCCTTTTCGATGCAGGAAGTTATTTTTGGTCATCTAAAAAAGCCGATTTACATTATTGCACGATGATTGCACCAGATAAGTATGTGTGGACATCATTGGACAATAAGGGTAAGTTAAATTGTTTGCGGTATCTCTTTGATAAATGCGATATTGCAGAATCGGAATTGATTCTGATATTAGACGCAATAAAGGATTAAAGATACAGTGAAGCTATTTGAAATAAGGATATTACGGCAAGATTCATAAGATTAATATTTAATTATGGCAAACGATAAAGAGCTTGAAATCACGGTTGACTATAACGAATTACTGCAACGCGCTGTTGCAGTTTTAGAAAGGACAAGAATTTCCATAGCACGCAGTATTTCCGATAACATTAGCAATGCGCATTGGGAAATCGGCAGACTGTTACAAGAAAAGAAGTTAGATTCAAAGCATGGAGCTGGTGTGGTACAGCGGTTGTCAATCGACTTAAAACAGCGTTATCCCAAAATGGGATTGTCACCTCGCAGTTTATGGCTGATGAAGAAGTTTTATTGCAGGTTTTGTAAATCATCGTTAAAACTGCAACACGCTGTTGCAGTTTTGCCGTGGGGACACACTGCTGAACTCATGGCTAATAAATGGACAAAGGACAACGATGACGCTATACTTTATTATGCCGTTGAAACCGTAACAAAGGGCTGGAATCGTGATATTTTAGTTAATGCCATAAATCTTCATATGTATGAACAATCGTGCCTGCCTGTTGAAAAAGACAATAATTTTGCCACAACCCTGCCTGTACCGGTTGCCGCATATGCCAACGAAGTCATCAAAAGCACATACAATCTTGGCTTTTTGGGTGTAACAGAGCCAGTGTTAGAATTGGACTTGGAACACCGACTTGTAGAAAAAATAAAACTATTTCTACTCGAACTCGGAAAAGGTTTCACCTATATTGGTAATCAATATCCAATTGAATACAAAGGTAGGAGTGGCATTGTAGATTTACTCTTTTTCCATAGAGGACTTAGAAGTCTGATAGCCATTGAACTAAAAGCAGGAAGATACAAACCTGAATATGCGGGGAAAATGAATTATTATCTTTCCATTCTTGACAGGACAGAACGCGGCGAGGGGGAGAACCCCTCCATCGGCATCATTCTTTGTGCAGAAAAGAATCATGTGGATGTGGAATTGTCACTTGATGGAATGGATAAACCTATTGGCGTTGCTGACTATCGGCTGATTATTCCGCAAGAAGACTTGAAGCAGGTAATACAAGATGAAATTCAAGCATACGATGACGAAAAGCAGAAAGGGAATGAGTAACTGGTCGCAAATTGAGACTGGTTCGAATGGAATGTATCAACAAAATTAAAGAGTAATGATTATGGCAGATAATAAGGATAAGAAAGTCCTTAATGTTCCGGCTTTGAGATTCCCAGGGTTTAAGAATAGCTGGGACTGTACTATATTAGAAAAACTTTCAAAGAAAATAGGAGATGGTATTCATTCAACTCCATCCTACGATGATGACGGAACATTTTATTTTATTAGTGGCAATAATCTGAATAGAGGTAAGATTGTCATAACGTCTTCAACAAAAAGAGTTTCAGAAAAAGAAGCATATAAAAATAATGCTGAAAATCTTGAAGCAGACTCAATTTTAATGTCTATAAACGGGACAATAGGAAATGTAGCATTGTATAATAATGAGCCTATAATGTTAGGTAAAAGTGCTTGTTACATAAATTCAAAAGATAATGTTGACAAAAAATTCCTTTTCTACTACCTGCAATATCCTAAAACTCAATCATATTTTGAAGCAGAGTTAACTGGAACGACTATTAAAAATCTTTCATTACAATCTATAAGAAAAACTAAGATATGTATTCCGACAATAGAGGAACAGCATAAGATTAGTCATTTTCTACAAAAAATAGATGAACGCATCGCTACCCAGAACAAAATCATTGAGGATTGGAAAAAACTAAAGTCTGCCATTTATCAAAAAATATTTGAAAGTCTTGTTGCTCCAACATTAAAGCTCGGACAAATAGTAGAAATTATCAAAGGACAGCAAGTTAACGGTACTGATTTATTGGAGCAAGGAGATTACTATGTAATGAATGGTGGTACAACACCATCTGGATGGTTAAACACATACAACACAGAATGTAATACAATTTCAATTAGTGAAGGAGGTAACTCTTGTGGCTATGTACAATATAACACTTCACGTTATTGGAGCGGAGGACATTGCTATTCTTTGAGAATATTAAACACTCATGAAACGATTGATTTGTATTTATACCACTACTTAAAATGGCAAGAGGGTAATATCATGGCATTGCGCATTGGGTCAGGATTGCCCAATATACAAAAGAAAGATTTGCTTCGTTTCCCCGTTATATTGCCGACAATAAGCCTGCAAAAACGTATTGTATCAATACTTAATGCTATAGAAGAAAAAGTTACTTGTGAAAATTCCATCACTGAACACTTCACCAAACATAAGGAATATCTATTGAATGAATTATTTATATAAACATCGCCTTCAGCAAGTATGACTTTTGTCGAAGTAAACTATCGTAAATGCGTGTTTCATTGTACAACTTGCTGCTTATAGAATTTATTATTTCTATAATATGTAGCTGCTCTTGGATAGTAGGCAGTATTACAGTCATGTTTAACCACTCATCCACATTGATAGAACGTCCATCACGAATACCGTATGTTACAAGTTTAAGTGATTTTATAAATAGTCTTGACGTAAAGAAATGAGATAGATAACCATATACAACTAAATCGTTTGGGCGAAGGATTGTATATGCAGGGCTACATATTCCAGTTTTATCAGAGAAAGCAAAGCCTCCTTGAAATGAACGTAGATGTACCACATAATCACCATTACGGACAATCTTATATCCACAGATGCTATCTTGCTCAAATTTAATATCTATGTTTATATCACTGCGCTTAATCATCCCCAATTCTTGGCTGGCAGAAAGAACATTGGTGTATTCAAGTTTTCTATTCTTTTCATTGACCACTTCCAAAAGCTGACGAAAAGAATAAGTTTCACCTTTGGTAGCTGAATAGAGTTCTTCAACAATGGCAGACATTACCGTTCAATTCATCCTTAATTAAGGGGATTCGCAATAATATAATATCCAAAATCAAAGGAGATTGTATTGTTTTACAAGATATTGCAGATATATATCAGCCACAAACAATTGCTTCAACGGACTTAACTGAAGATGGGTATCTTGTATATGGTGCAAATGGAATTATAGGCAAATACCATTCATTCAATCATGAAAAAGAAC
>JAHLFB010000064.1 GCA_018884025.1 Candidatus Phocaeicola faecipullorum | reverse complement strand
ATACTGGATGTTGCTTCTCTCAATATTAGCCATCTCAGCAAGAACTGTAACCATAATGCTTGCAATCGGGTTCACTTTCCCATTGGCCTGTAAGGTGTATAATCCCAAGTTCTGAACATATACCGATACTTTGGCTTCATGTAGTATCTCCAAAGACCGGAGCACTTGCAGGGTACTTCTTCCCAGCCTGCTCAATTCTGACAAAAGCAGGAAATCCACAGAGTTCTGGGTACAGTATTCCAGGCACTCCGTGAGAACCTGTCTTTCTTCGATTCTTTTTGCACCTGAGACATGTTCCTCGTAGGTTTTCACGATTTCTACATTTTGCGACCTGGCATACTTCTCCAGGTCCTTGATTTGTCTTGCTGTGTCCTGCCGGTCGCCCGTAGAACTGACACGCGCATAAATCACAGCCTTCTTCATTTCATTACTTGTTTCCATTGTTGACTTTCATTGTTATTGTTTTCATTTTATTCTTTGATTATTCTGGTTACATGAGAAAGCGTATTCAAAGTGGGGTTGCAGATTTATTTGAACACATCAGCGGTTTGAACACAAATTCTTTATCTGTAAGATTCCATTATAGTTTTCGTAGTCTTCCTTTCTCTTCAAATATAGGTTTAGAACAATTCAAACGGGGAAAGAAGATGAATATAGGGCTGGTGGATATAAAGTGACAGCAATCAACTAAAATTAGGGCCTAAATGCCTTGCTATCCAATGAAAAACTTTATCTTTGCAAAGTAGAAAGTGAACCATAGTGGCTAATAATATGGTATATGACATCAAAGATAAACTGGAATGGACCGTAATTTTCGTACTGGAATTTGGACGTAAATACGGCTTGACCATGAAACAGGCATTCAATTATTTGAGCCGTTTCAAGGGTATTGATTTTATTGACCGGAATTATGGTTATGTACATACCCAGTCGTTTACTTCCATGGTGAAAGATATTGCAGAATATTGTCATCGTCACGGAGGGGCGTTGGTATGATATTGTATCATGGTACAAATCGGGATTTTGAACAGATAGATTTATCAAAATCAAAACCCAATAAAGATTTTGGCCGGGGCTTTTACTTATCTGCCGATTACAATCAGGCATTGGATATGGCAAAAGTGAAAGTAGCCCAACTGGAAACGGGAAGTCCCATTGTGCTGAGTTATGAAATATCAGACAAGGCTTGGGAAAGACTACGTGTGCTTCGTTTTGGAAATTACTCGGAAGAATGGGCAAAATTTATTCTTTTGAACCGGAATAATGATTCGGACTCTCCGGTACATGATTATGATGTGGTTATTGGTCCCATAGCTGATGATCGGGTTGGTGTCCAATTATGGCGATATGAAAACCATGTGATAGATTTATCAACTTTGGTACGCAATCTGCAATATATGAAAGGGATAACCATACAATATTTCTTTGGTACAGAACTGGCCATAAATTTTTTACGAAGAATATGAATGAAAAGACAGAAATGATGGCTGACATGGTAAAAAACCTTGCGTTGTTATTGATGGAACAGGATAATAGTCTGACCATGGAACAGGCATTGTCCATAGTCTTCAACTCTGATACTTACCGTAAGGTAATAGATGAAAGAACACAATTTTATTATCAAAGCCCAAGGTATATTTTTGCCTTCCTAAATGAAGAACTGAAAAATGGTAAGTTCTTGTAACTTGTAATCATTGTTTCTCAATACCTTATTATCCATCCGAACAGAAATAAAAAGGAAAGGGGCCGTTAATGTCCCTTTCCTGTACTGACTTATTCGCCAATTTCCTTAAAATTACTTCACTTATTCGAATCCATAACTACTTTCTTCTATTTCTTCCACAACCATCCAATGACAATCGGATAACCTGAAACGGTACTTCTCTTCTAAGGTGAATAGGTAGCACTCAAAATCGTCATACTTTTCCGATTCTTTGATTTGTTCCGGTGTGAGTTTAATCCTGATGACCTCACCCGCCGAATAATCCAGGATAATAATGTAGTTCGTTTCCATAACCTTTATTCCTTCTTTGTTTTTAATCCGTATCTTTTCAGTAACACACTTACTTGAGACGCCTTGAACTGATATCCTTTGGCTGTCACAAATCCTTCTCCATTCAGAGACCTTGCCATTTCGGATAAAGATTTTCCTTCTTTCACTAGAACTTTCAGGTAGGCAATGGCCCGCTTGTTATTGGGGTTATCCAAAGATTTCCGATGATTGGTTTCATTGCTTTTCCTGACTGCTTCTTCATGTTTCTTCATCAGATGTTCAGGATTACCTAATGATATGCCCCTGGCTTTCTTTGCCTGTAAGGCTGCTTTGGTCCTTGCACTCACTAATTCCGCTTCATACTGGGATATAGCTCCTAAAATATGAAGCACCATTTTGTTTGCCTGGGGAAAATCACAGAATACGATTTCCACGTCTGAATCCAATAGCTGTGACAGGAAACTTACATTCCTGGCCAGTCTGTCCAATTTAGCCACAATCAATATGGCACCAGTTTTTCGGCAATGGTCCAAGGCTTCTTTCAACTGAGGCCTTTCCTTATCCGACTTCCTTCCACTTTCTATTTCTACATATTCAGCAACCGGACTTGTGTCACAAAGGTAATTCTCTATTATTTCACGCTGTGCCTCAAGTCCCAATCCTGAGTATCCTTGCTTTTGTGTGCTTACCCGAAGATAAGCCACGTATTGATTTTCATTCTTTAACATACTTCTCAACAATTAGATGTTCGTCTAATAACCATGAAACCCGGTTCAACCAAACAATAATACTGTGAGATTTCAGATTCTCTCATTTCTTACTTTCTCACAGGATTCGGTTTCTCACATATCCGGATTTCTAAGATGCTATTGGTTTTCTGAAAATCCGATATTCCTCAGCGCCACGTTTCTCATAGTCATCTGTTTTCTCCATATGCTCATCTATCACAGAAACAAACATATTCAAGTAAACATCTTCTATGATTTTCTCCTTTTCTCCAGAATCAGGAATAAGGCTTAAAAGAAACTGAACTCCAGCCAGTCGAAATCAGGGTCGCTTTCCTTGAGATAGTTTTCCAT
>JAHLFB010000063.1 GCA_018884025.1 Candidatus Phocaeicola faecipullorum | reverse complement strand
TTTCTACTCAATGGATTGGTTCTGTTGCTATTTTCCTATATTCAATTTCTGCAGCTTTTGCTGAATCATTCTACACAAACGACTCTGGTGTAATTACTGCGGTTGTTCTTGCGATGTATTTAGGTAATGATAATTTCTTAATGAAAAAAGTGAAAGTATGAAAATTTTAGAAATGTCTCCTTCTTTGGCACCAGGTGGTGCTGAACGGTTTACGGTTGACCTTGCTAATGAATTGGTCAAGATGAATGAAGTAACAATATTAGTAATGCGTAAATACCCCAAATCCGATTTTTATAAAAAAGAGCTGTCAACAAAATTGAAATATATACAAGATACGGGGAAACTTACAAAAACTTCAAAAGTTTTTCAAATATTCAAAGCATTTTGGTGGGTTTTGAAGTTAAGACCAGATGTAGTGCATGCACATACACTTGGGATAAATTGGCTTATATTGCCTTCAATTTTTTATCCAAAAGCAAAATATTTCTTCACGGTTCATAATATAGCAGATCAAGAATGTACAACTAAAATAGGTTTTTGGATAAGGCGTTTCTTATTTAAACGTAATGTCAGGGCAATAACGATATCACAAACTTGTGAGCGTTCTTTTGAGGACTTTTTTAAATTTCCTGGTTTCCTGCAAATTGATAATGGATGTAGGGAAATAAAAATAACAAACGAATATTCAACTGTAAAAAAAGAAATTGAATCATTCAAACCTAACAGAAACACTAAAGTTTTTGTTTGTGTCGCTCGGATTATGCCGCAGAAAAACCATAAATTATTAATAAGGTCATTCAATAAATTTATCAGTGATGGATATGATGGTGTGCTATTACTAATAGGTGATTATAAGCGTTTTCCTGAGGCAAAAAAAGAACTGGATAAGATTGTTGAAACAGACAGAATACATTTCTTAGGAACAAGAAATAACATTCCTGATTATTTGGCATTAGCAGATTATTATTGCCTTTCGTCCTTATGGGAGGGGCTTCCTATCAGCTTGCTTGAAGCAGGGCTTTCTGGATGTTATCCGATATCAACACCGGCAGGCGGGGTGGTAGATGTAATTATAAATACGCAATGGGGTATCATTTCGTCTGATTTTTCCGAGAATGCATATCTTGCAGCTTTAATTAAAGCATACAATACAAATTATAACCGAGCAGTTCTTCAAAGACTTTATGAAAAAAAGTTTTCAATGAAGATTTGCGCGGAAAAATATTTAACTGCGTTTAATACTACTCGATAAATGAAACCCATAGGACTTGTCACCTGCTACTTCCATCACAACTACGGGAGTATGCTTCAGGCTTATGCCACCGAAATGATAATGCAGCGGATGGGACTGCCTTTTCAGACCATCGCTTGCAAGGCGCCGATTGACTATATGCAGGAAAACAAACTGATATATGCAGTCAAGAAACTGTTGATAGGCGACTGGAAGATGCGGCTTGGCAAAATGAAAATAGAACATGAAAAGAAAAAGAACCACTTATTCGCAAAAAACTGGGAAACAAGAAACCAAGCCTTCAATAAATTTGCGGATGAGTCGTTTCATCTTTCACCGTTCTGTAAGACGAGGGCTGAGCTGACGGCAATGGCCGCAAACTATTCAGCTTTCCTTGTAGGCAGCGACCAGCTTTGGCGTACAGACAGCGTGGAGCATGGCTATTATACATTGGAATGGGTGCCTGACGGAATAAGGAAGATTGCTTACTCCACAAGCATCGGCGTCAAGGAAGTGCCGTGGTTTCAAGTTAAAAAGAACCGACGTTTCATGAACCGCTTTGATTTCATGGCTCTGCGCGAGCAAAGCGCCTGCGACTTGGTACACAAACTTACGGGAAGGGATGTGCAGGTTGTATTAGACCCGACGTTGTTATTCACCGGTAATGACTGGATGAAGATACAACGGTCAGAGCCTTTGACTGAAGGCAAGTATATTTTCTGTTATCTTCTTGGAAACAATCCGTGGCAGCGGGATTTCATCTGGAAGGTAAAACAACAGACCGGGTTGAAAATCGTAGCTTTACAGCATCTTGACGAGTATATACCATCTGACGAGGGCTTTGCTGATGAAGCGCCTTATAATGTCGGTCCGTGCGAGTTCCTTAATTATATCCGCAACGCCGAATTTGTGTTCACCGACTCGTTCCACTGTTCAGTTTTTTCTATTTTGTATAAAAAACAGTTTTTCACGTTCAGCCGTTTCAATGAAAATGAAAGGCAAAGCACAAATACCCGCATTGACAATCTGTTGAATATTACAGGTCTGCAGCAACGCCGGATGACGGCAGACAGTAATGTAGAAGGCGTACTCGGCATGTCATGTGATTTCAGCAGAGTAGGCGAGAGGCTTGACGCCATGCGCCGTTCATCGTTCAATTATCTCGAAACAGCACTGGGAGGGCTTCCACGATGATTCCACGCATAGTACACTATTGTTGGTTCGGGCATAAACCTAAAAACTATATCGCAAGACGATGTGTTAAATCATTTAACAAATTAGGGGGGTAAAAATAATAGAGTGGAATGAAGCCAACTGTGACTTCAGCGAGAACCAATATGTGCGTAACGCTTACGACAGCGGTTTGTGGGCATTTGTAAGCGATTATATAAGGCTGAAGGCTCTCTATGAATATGGCGGAATATACTTTGACACCGACGTGGAAGTGAAGAAGCCTTTTCCTGAAGAAATGTTTGAGGCAGACCTTGTTTTAGGCTATATGTATGAGTGCGCCATATCTACAGCGGTCATAATGGCTGCGCCGCATCATCCGTACATCAAAGGTCTGCTTGACCTTTATGAGACTATGCCTCTGTACAAAAACAAGCCTAACAATGCCGTGTTCAATGACTACACGTTTGCCAACTATCCGGATTTCAGCCTCAACGGGCTTGCAAGGGAGTTTGCTCCCGGCTGCTTTATCTATCCCAGGTATTACTTTGAAGTTCCGACTTACGGCAAGGAGGGAGGCTTCTCCGTCCATCACTTCATGGGCTCGTGGCATGGACGTAAAACATTTGTAAAAGAACTGTTACGCTGGATGTTCAAGTGGGCACGTTTTCATTGTTTCCTTTTGGACTTCGCCTATCAAAACTGGTTCCGTAACAAGCTGCTCATACATTCAGGTTATTATTCACGATATCTGAAAGATTCACAGCAGCAATAAGTCTTTAAAAAGCATTACAGACAAATCTTTTATTTTTGGCATAAGTCCGTTTTCAGTCGTTGCCTTGGATAATATGCCGTAATTCATTGACAGTAAGGATTTTATAATAAGCCCTTTCCCGTTAGGTGAAATGTGCCGTTTTAGACTGCAAAAGCGGCTATTTCACCCTGTAAAACATGCCGTTTTACACACTGTTGATGTTTTCCTGATTTATTCGACAGCAAACTTTGATTTTTGACATGTGACCTTGCACATATCAATAAAAACTTGTATGACAGCAATATATTAAATTTTTATCTAAAAGCGACAATACAGAGCCATGATAACCATTACGGATAAAACTCAGTGCTGCGGTTGCTGGGCGTGTTACAACGTCTGCCCGAAGCGTTGTATTACGATGGAAGAAGATGACGAGGGATTCCGCTATCCGACAGTCAACACAGATATTTGCATTAATTGTGGACTGTGCGAGCGTGTCTGCCCTATAAAACAACCGATGCAGGACGACACCGAGCCGGAGAGTTACGTCGTACAAAATAAGGACGCAAGGATTCTGCGTGAAAGTACGTCGGGAGGATTCTTTACCGCCATAGCCAAATGGGCTGTCGGACAAGGAGGCATTGTGTTCGGCGCGGCATTCGATGAGAATATGATTCTGCGCCACACGTACAGTGATACATTGGATGGCTGCGCCCGCTTCCGTGGCTCAAAATATGTTCAGAGCCTGATAGGTGACAGCTATTCTGACGCCAAACGTTTTCTTGATGAAGGACGTGCGGTTGTATTCAGCGGTACACCTTGCCAGATAGCAGGGTTTTATGGGTATCTCAAAAATCGGAAATATGAAAAGCTAACAACCGTGGACTTGGTGTGCC